>NZ_RZSW01000075.1:0-16631 GCF_003997375.1 Mesorhizobium sp. M5C.F.Ca.IN.020.29.1.1
AGGGCTTATCTGGGCCATCTGGGGTTCTCCTGTCTGGAAGGTTGGCTCGACACCAAATCTTCTCAGACAGGGGCCTCCTCAGGCCAGACCCCGCATCAGCTACCGCGGCAGCGGTTTAGTTCAATCAGCACAAGACGCTGCTGTCACATCACAATCGATACATCGATCACAGGACGTGATCTAGCAGCGTGCAAGTTTCTGCTGTGTGATAGCTGCGCCAGCCTTCACCTCGTCAAAGCAAAAGCACGTGCTTAGTCCACGGCCGGCTAACTCGCGTTTGGTGTCGTGCGTCCAAGAAGAATCCTCCGTTCTATGGACCCTGTTGTGGAGCTCGACCACGAGCTACATTGCCTGAGATCCCCGTCCGCAAGCCTCAAGGAGACAAATAAATGGATGTTATAAGGTTTGATCAACCGAACGTCCTCGTCGGAATTCGTCCGATAGAACGCGTCGACGAGGCCGCCTTGGTCGCTTCCGAAGTTGCTGCGCTGGAACGCGCCGTTGCCAAAATTCGTCGCCAAAGCGGCGCGGCAAGAATTGTCGCCCGGACACTCCTCGCCAAACTAGGATTTCCACCAATGCCTATCTTGAAGACGCAATCTGGTGCTCCGATCTGGCCAGCCGGCATTGTTGGCTCTTTGTCTCATCACGATACAGTAGCAGCCGCCGCAATTGCAGAGAAGAGATTAATCGCAGCGCTGGGTGTCGACATTGAACCTGACGAACCTCTTCCGAACGACCTAATTGGCTTGGTTGCAACTTCTAGAGAGCAAACCGTGTACGACTTACCTCTGCTCCAGCGACGAGACCTGTTCGTTCTTAAGGAGGCCGTCTACAAGGCGTGCTTCCCCCTATGTAACCAAACCCTTGATTTTCAGGACGTCGAGATTGACCTCATATCTAAAGTGGCATACGTAGCAAAAGAAAATTGTACTTTTTCCATTGAGATCTCCAAGTCAAAAAATGTTATTGGCTTGGCGTACTACGAGAGGTTATGATTATATATAGGTTTAGTTCATCGTGCTGAATATTGCCGCTGCTGCGAGATCGGAAAGTTACCCATTCCTTCAGTGTGCCGCGAGCGCTGCCAGACAGCATCGCTGCCGGAGTTTTTCCACGGATGATCTTGAAACATTCCGAGAAATGGGATCTTGAAATAAAGCCGAACGCAACGTTCCATGGCCAGTTTGACCTTGCCACCTGTTTCTATCCAGTTGTGAGTTCGTTTCCGGCGTGGGTTGTGCCCTGCTGGGCGGGTGAAGCGACGGGCGCTGGTGCGGACCCTTCCGCATAGCGCAGCGCGAGCGACCGTTGCGGACTGAAGGTGGTGGCGAACTCGGCGTAAGACCGTATGTCCGCCTGTGTCGGTGAGGTGGCTCGCCCTACACTGCGCGTCCGAGGGTCCGAGCCGATCCTCATCACAGGAGGACGAGCCGTGGCAGATTATAGGGAAGCATTGTCGGAATTGATTTCGCGAAGCTGAGGAACGCCATCGCGATTGCGGACGCTGGCCGGGGGGAGAGGTTCGCTTCTTCGGGGAGGTTGATGCGTCGGATACGAGCATGCACCGCGTTATCCAGCGGATCGCCTCCGGGTTTGATCGTGTCCATTTCTGCTACGAGGCAGGCCCGACCGGTTATGGTCTCTATCGCCTGATCCATTTGTTTGGCCACGAATGAACCGTGGTAGCGCCGTCGCTGATACCGAGAAGGCCGGGCGACCGGGTAAAGACGAATCGCCGAGATGCATTGTCGTTGGCCAGGCTGCTTCGCGCGGGCGAACTTACCGCGGTTTGGGTTCCTGACGAGAGTCACGAGGCCATGCGGGATCTCGTCCGCGCTCGGGCGGCCGCAGTTGAGACACTTCGCGTTCACCGCCAGCACGTGAGTTCCTTCATGCTCAAGCATGGACGCATCTATCCTCGCGTGAAGGGCTGGACGATGCGCTATCTCTGCTGCTGGAGGCGCAGCAGATCGATCATCCCGCGCATCAGATCGCGCTTCAGGAGATGGTCGAGGCGGTCGCATCTCGAAAGAGCGGGTCGAGCGGCTTGAGCGTGTGATCGAGGAGTTCGTTCCAGCCTGGTCGCTGGCGCCGATCGTGCGGGCGCTGCAGACATTACGTGGTGTAGATCTAGTTGTTGCCGTGACGTTTGCCACCGAGATTGGCGACGTGCGCCGTTTCGAAGACCGCGCCAGCTCATGGGCTATCTTGGCCTTGTTCCTGGTGAGCGTCGACCGGAGAGACAGTCAGACGAGGCGACATCACCAATGTAGGGAACGGCCGCGTTCGTCATATGCTGGTCGAGAGCGCAGGACCTATAGGCATGCGCCGAGAGTCGGCGCGAAGAAGCTGTATCGTCTGGAGCAGGCGCCGCCATGGGTGAGAGAGATCGCCTGGAAGCCCGACTGACGGCCCGTGCTGCCTCTGGCTCCCTGTTCGTGACCAACGATGGAGAGAAGGGTGCGCATTATCGGCATGGAGATACATCGCAGCCGAGGAGGTCGTGTCGTTGCTTGATGGCGAGATCGTGAAGCTCGGCCGCGTTCAAGTGCCGGCAATAAGCTCGAGGAGTTCGCCAGGAGGGAACTCACCCACGATGATCATTTGGTGATCGATGCGACCGGCAATGCCACGGCCGTCGCTGAAGTGCTGTCGCCCTATGTCGACCGGATCGTGGTCGCCAATCCCAAGCAGGTGCACATGAACGCGCACGCACCCGCCGCCGCGGTGCTGGTACCGATCGACATAGCCAAAGTGCGCAATGAAGTTCTGTTCGAAGCACCAGGCCACAAGCGCCGGCGTTGCCTTTTGGTCCTCAACACCCATGCTGAGCACGACCATCTGATCGAAGTGCTCCAGGCGTATGGCCGCCCTGTGGTCTGCGCCTTTGAGGCGACCGGAACTGTCACCGGCCGATAGCATAGGGCCTGCCTGAAGCGGGTTTTGAGGTGCGGCTGGTGTCGTCCCTGGCGCTGGCCCGAACACGAGAAGCGTTGCACAACAGCTGGGACAAGAACGATCCAAAGGATGCCAAAGGTGATGCTGCATACGCTCAGGATCCAGGCGACACAGGTCTACCATGATCCGCTGCGCGCCGGCATCAACGACGTGCAGGAGTTGTCGAAGACCCATGAAGTTCGCCAGGGCCAAGACTGAGATCCAACACCGTATCCTGACGCATTACCTGCCGCTGTATTTTCCCGAGATCGAGCGCTTCCGGGGGAGACAGCCGCAGCGATTGGTTCTTTCGCTTTCCTCCATGCCTTCCTGACCCCAGCAAGCAGCACGGCGCTGACGAACGAGGAGTTTGTGACAGCAGCGTGGGACGTCGTCGGCCGCAAGGTCAGCAAGACGTAGATCCTAATGGATATTTACGAGACGGCGCGCTCATCGATCGGACTGCCGCTGCCGCTCGATGCCCCCGCCATTCGCATGTTCCGGATGGTCATTGACGAAGCACGCAGCCTGATCCGGCAGCGCAATGAGATCGAAGCGCAGACCGACGAGCTGTTGCGGCACAGCCAGGATTATCAACTCCTGCGACAAATCCCGGGAATCGGACCGATCAACGCATTGACCATCATTGCCGAAGCCGGCGATCTTGGCCGTTTCGGTCATCATCGCCAGTTCTAGAGTTTTGCAGGAGTCAGGCCAATATCGGGGCCAGACCCGCCTTTCCAAATTCGGCAATGCTCGGCTGCGTCGCACCCTGTGGATCGCCGGACAAGTCGCCATCCGCCAGCGGGAGAATGGCGTCCGTCATAAGTTCGAACGCTACATTGCGAGGGATCGCGACAATCCCGATCTAGGCCGCAAGGCAATGACCGCTATTACCGCCAAGATGGCGCGCGTCATGCACGCCGTCGTCAAAGGTGGTTCCGACGAACGGCCCTTCGTTGAGGGCGGGTGCAGGTGGAAGAACCTCTGTCAGCTAGGCCGTGAGGGCATCGCTTCGATGACGCTGTAGACAATGTTCGGATAGCCCGCCTGGATCAGAAGCTCGTGTTTAGGAGGTGAGGGGCCGCCTTCGTGCGTACCCTGTGTTTGCTATGGACGAGATCGTTTCCCTTGCCGGTGGAAGCCGCGACGACTTGACCAACGCCACGCAGCAAGCGCATGTTGACGGACAGAGAGACCTTGACTGCAGGCTCCCTTTCCTTCCACGCTTAGACGTTGTCCGACACGGTCATGCAGGGGTAGCCCTTGCTCTCGATCGCCCAGGTCAGGGGCAGTCATCCTCGACTCGGGCGTCAGAAGTTTGTTTACCAGCATCTCGCGCAAGGTTGAGACGTCGAGCATGGCATCGGCCAGCAGACGCTTCAGCTTGCCCTTGTCCTCCTCGAGGGTCTACAGCCGCTTCGCCCCCGGTACATCCATGCCACCATACTTCGAGCGCCACTTATAGAAGGTCACGTCGCTCACACCGTATTTCCGGCACAGTTCCGTCGCCGAGAGCCCAACCTGGTGCTCCTTCAACATGCCGATGATCTGTTCGTCAGAAATCTGATCGCTTCATTGACTGTCTCCTCATCCGAGGAGCAGGCTAACCTCAAACCGAGGACAATTCAGGGGAGCACGGCAACGATGCCAGCGGGGATCCGATGGCACCTCATGATCATAACGGTTGCGAAAAGTGATTAAGCCGCTGAACTCGAAGCTGCCACGCGCCGGTCCGAGCACGAGGGCGCGCTACGCGGTCATTTCTGTCCCCCCGACACGCTGACTGGACCCTCTTTCAGTAGATAGAAGGTATCGTGGATCACGAATCCGTCAAGCCCCGCGGCCCGGGCATAGGTCAGCAAATCGCTTGCGCGATTGATGAAGCCGGTGCCGCTGAAGTTCAGCGATGTGTTGCAGAGAACGCCGACTCCGCTTTTCGCCTTGAACGAGGTAAGCAGTTGAAAAAGCTGCCAGTTCTGCTTCCGCGAAACTGTCTGAGCCCGGGCTGTTCCGTCAGCATGCGTGACAGCCTCCAACCGGCTATCGAGAACCTGCTGGAAAAGAAGCATGTGGGGCGACGGACGTGCCAAGTCGAAGTGGAGCGCGACGTCCTCCTCCAGGCAAACCGGCGCGATCGGGCGGAAACCCTCCCGGTTCTTGATGCGGTTTAGCCGCTCGTGGGTTGCCTTTGAAAAGGGCGCCGCGAGAATTGACCGGTTGCCGAGCGCCCGTGGTCCGATTTCGCAATTCCCCTGTACCCAGCCAATCACCTTGTCATCGAGCAATGCCGAGACTACCTGACCGTAGTCGAGTGGATAGACCTCGAGCCCGGTGTGGTCAATTTCGTCAAGTGTGAAAGGCTGGCCTGAATAGACGTTCCATTTGATCTTAGCATTGCCTGTGAAATGTCGCATCGCGTCGACTGCGGTCCCGATTGCGGAGCCTGTATCGTTTGCGCATGGCGGAATAAAAACGTCGGAAAAAAGGTTTGTTTCGAGCCAACGGCGATTCCACTCGCAGTTCAATCCACACCCGCCGGAAATCAGCAGCGGGTAGCCCTTAGTCAGGTTCTTCTTCGCGAAAGTGTGGAACGAATCGAAAATGGCATCTGAAACGCGCCTAGCGAGGTTAGTGAACTTCTGATGGGTTACGCCAATGTTGTAATAAGGCGAATCTCGCAGATCCTTCTTATGTAACGGGTACAGATCGCTTGGAAGCAGGAAATCGATTAGCGCCTGCTCGTCCAAGTCAGGCGATCCGGTCTGCCCATACCCGGCAAGCGCCATTAGCTTGCCGGCGCCTTCCATGCGTGTTGGTCCTGCTCTCGGATCGGCGAGCGCATAAAGGAAAGCATATTTGTAGCCAGGGTTCGCCATCACCTTTCCCAGATGCACGACCTGCATGTACTCATCGATTTCATAGAAATCGCCGCACCATCCTTCCCAGATCAGCGCATAACAGGGCGTCCCGGCGGGGAATGGCGACATACCGTAGGAGCCCCAGAGATGGGAGCGCTCGTGCGTCGAGGAATAGAAGTGCACCTTGCGGCCAAAAACTGTCCTCTCGCCCACAACATCCGATCCCTGAGCTATGCCGTAGTATCCCACCGGATCGTGGTTGAATCCTGTGTCCCACCCACCGACAGCAAACACATCCGGAATGTCGTCCAGGCGTCCAGCGGCTTCGAGAATAGTCGTCGGATTGATAGTCGAATACCTGGCAAAGCTATCCTTCTCAGCCTCGTATGAATACGTCAGTTCGGCTGCTGATGCATCCACCGCTGCAATTGTTCCATCATGGCCCGGCTTGAACGACATTATCCTCATGTTTCTATTGCTCCCTTGGTTCCGCATTTTGGTTGCCGCGTTCTGATAGATCTCCATCTTATTAATTATCATCATCCACCTGGAGCGATAAAGCCGTATATCTGTAAGATTTTGATGTATGTTTGTTAAAATATATTGCGCTACATGAAGCAACCGGGTTTATTTTTTCAGTCCTTTCATGACCACACGCTTGATGGGGAGGGTCGGAGGGCGATGTAAGTCATCGTCTCTCAAAGGCTCAATTAGCCAAGCGCGATAGGGCCGACATGGCCCCTATCTCCTTCCGTCGCAGCTGAGGGAGATAGGGGCCAGCTCTTCATCCAACCGCCATTGAGGATGATCAGCCCGGCCATTTCCACGCGCCAGCCTTCACAAGCCGTTGCACCATTCTCAGGTTCTTTTCCTTGAAGCGCGACGGGTCAATCTTTGTTAGGCGTTGCAACACACTTGCTGCCGAGAACGCCGGCTCTTCCTGGAGCCATGCCTTGATCTGCGCCTCGAACGGCTCGTACATGCTGGGTCTCTTCGGATAGGGCTTGGTCCGTGGATACGGCCACGTGATGCGTTGGTCGTGTCTCGCCACTCTTCCAGGCCGTCTTCAGATTCGCGGCGAAGCGCTGGAGATCGATAACGGCCGGCTCCTCAATCTTCGCATTCAGGCCACGACGATCGATCCGCCGTCCAAGCGCAGCAAGCAGCAGCACGGGATCGGCGGTTTCCATCATTGCCTGTAGCTGCTGCTTGGTGGCCTCGGCCACACCCGGATGTGGAAGGACACGGGCCGCAGGCGGAACTGGCGGATGATAGCGCTTGATCACATGAGCGACGATCCGCGTCTTCTCCTGAAGCTTGAATGACGGCTGGAACAGATTGTCGTAAAGCTGCACCACAGCATAAAGTTGACCAAGGACGGATGGCGCCATTCTTCTGCTCCCCATGCGCATGGTCATTCTTTCGATAGACGCCAGAGCGCGTCACTTCCAGTTTCTCACCTCGGCACCAGGAGACGACGAACTCGTTCATGAAGGCGCTGTCGTTCTCGAGATCTACGCCCAGCAGGGGGAAGGGAAAGAACGAGCGGGCCTGCTGGATCGCCACAATCACATTGCCGCTGTCGCGCGTGCGGACCGGAACGCATTCGGTCCACCCCGTGGCAATATCGGTCAACACCATTGTCTGCACAAAGCTGCCGGACGAAGATGTGCCGGAATGCGCCACGAAATCGACCTCGACGTAACCGGGCGGCGGATCGTCCCCGAAGGTGCGCGGCCGGTCGCGCCAACGCCACATCCTCCGAGACTCGATTACCGCGCAGGCGATGCTGGAGACAGCTCAGTGGTGGGCGGTCAGTTGGCGGCGTCGCGCCAAAAGTCGGCTCTCAGCACGCTTCGCCGCTGTCCGTGTTCGTCTCGCAGACGGGCCGCCCCCGCCGAGGGAGCGGGAGACATTGGCAACTTGGCCTGACACCTGGAAGGTACGCCTCCGGCGAAGGCCGCCTTGCGAGAGGATGGCACGGTAGCGAGGCTGCGCTCTTAAGGTCGTCCTTACGAGCGAAGTTAGCAGCACAGCATGAGCCATGTGACGTTATTGACCGGGCCGGAGCGGCGGCGGCGTTGGAGTGAAGCGGATCAGTACCGGATACTGGCCGCGGCATTCGCGCCCGGGGCCACAGTGACGGCGGTGGCGCGTCAGTACGATGTCGCGACCAGCCTGATCTACAAGTGGCGCCGCACAGTCAGAGCCCGCGAGACGGGCTTTGCCGAAGTTGTCGTGGTTCCCGATAAGCCTGTCGCCGCTTCGGTGCCGGCGGCGGCCCCAGCGATGATCGAGCTGGAGATCGCCGGCAAGGTGCGGCTGCGGATTCCGCTGACCACGCCGCCGGCACTGGCGGCGGCGATGGTGAAGGCGCTGGGCATTTCATGATCCCGGTTCCGAGCCAGGTGCGGATCTGGTTGGCGGTCGGCCGGACCGATATGCGTCGCGGGATGCAAGGCCTTGCTCTGCAGGTTCAGGAGACGTTGGGCCGGGATCCGCATGCCGGCGATATTTATGTCTTCCGCGGCCGCAGCGGCAATCTGATCAAGATTATCTGGCATGATGGGCTCGGCATGTCGCTGTATGCGAAACGGCTCGAGAAGGGCCGGTTTCTATGGCCGTCGCCGGCGGACGGCACGGTTTCCATATCGCCGGCGCAGCTCGCCTACATGCTCGATCACACATGTTGATACCCCTCCTGTTGAGGCTGAATGATTCTCAGATCAAGGTGGCGGATGGTGTGGTTGCGGAGGTCGCGGACAGCATTGATTACGGAAGGGGAGTTTTGGAACAGATAGGCTCCGGTCGGCTGACGGTCGATCAGGAGGCGCTTCTGTCTGATTTGCACATAGATCCAATTGACGGGGATGTTCAGCCGTGCGGCCAATTGTGTGGCGCTCAGCGAAGTGGCCTTGTGGGTCCATCGGTTGCGCTGTGTCGTTATCCTGATCCCGGCGCCGAGCCGGATCCGCTGCACGGTGATCGGCAGGACCTTTTCGGCGCAATTGGGCGAGCGGTGCCCCTCCTGGGTGAGGACGGCGGCAATCTCATCATCAGGCATGCCGGCTATTGCGAGATCGAGCAGACGCGCACGCATTTCTTCACCGCGCGTGAGCTTGGCGACGGAGTTGACCTTCATCTTGACCTCAAGTTCCGTGACCGCGCCGCCTCGCCAGACAATTCTGGCCACAGCAACATCGTGCTCGCCGCGATCGAGAACGACTTTTTCGACCAGACACCGCAACAGCGCCTTGCGATGCGCGTCCGTCGTGGCGACGTCCGCCCAGATTTGCGGCAGGCGACCGGAAAGGGTGACGACCTTGCTGTTGAGGGTTTTGCCCAGCGCCATTTGCATGACGGGCTCGGCCGAAACTTGCTGGGCAAGGGCTTCTTCGGCAGCGCGAACCTCGCTCAACGCCGCTTCCCATCGACGCTCGAGTTCGCCGGCGACAAGACGATTGTCCGGATCGACGCGGTTGAACTGGCGCTCGGCCAACGCTGCAGTATAGCGCTTGCGCTCAAGCTCACGTTCCGCGCTGCTGCGCAGGGCCTTGTCGACCTGCTGTTGCGCCCGGCGGGCTCGCGACAGCGCATCAATCTCGGCAGGCGCCAGCGCCGCCAAGAATGCGTCGGCCACAGCGGCATCCACGCGTGAAGCGCGGATGTGCTGGCAGGCCGGCAAGCCAGTGTGGGAGCGCAGATGATTGCACACATACTCTCCGCCACGTTTGTAGCGAACGTACATCTTGTGGCCGCACCGCCCGCACCAGACGATGCCATGCAGCAGAAGCTCGCCGTTGCGGGGAGCACCTCTCGTCTTGATGCGCATGTATTCGGCTCGGTTGTCTCGCACGACGTCACGGATATTCTCATAGGTTGGCCAGTCGATGTAAGGCGGATACCGGTCCTTCACGACGATCCGCCATTCATCGATCGGCCGCGCCACCTTTGCCGGCGAACCGCCTTCGCACGCGGTGGCACTGGGCCTGGTTCGTCCATAGACGAAGGCACCGGCATAAGCGGGGTTCTTCAGGATTGCCGCCACCGCCGAGACCGTCGCTCGCGCCCAGCGCAGCTCGCCGTGCCGGTCGCGGCGCGGCAAAGCCAGGCTCCGATTGTTCAGCACACGCATAACTTTGGCAACGGTGCGGAACTTCAGGAATGTCTGGAACACAAGCTCAAGCCGTTCCTGAACGGCAAGATCCGGATCTTTGACAACCACCCCGCTCGGATCGCGCGTCAAGCCTACTGGCAGCATGAGGACAAGCTCGCCGCGCTCGGCCTTGGCAAGCAGACCAGCCGTCAGACGGCTGCGGATCGTATGCAGCTCGAGCTCTGAGATCGTTCCCTTCAGGCCGAGAAGCAGGCGGCCATTGGCGCTGCCGGGATCATAAACGCCATCGCGATCGGCAATAAGGCAGCCGCGCAGGCCGCAGATATCCAGGAGCGGGTACCAATCTGAACAGTTGCGCGCCAGCCGCGTCACATCGATCGATAGGATCAACCCGATCTCGCTGAGGCCAACCCGTCCGACGAGTTCCTTGAAGCCATTCCGCTTTGCAGCAGACGCTGCGCTCAAGCCGAGATCGGCATCGATGACATCGACGTCGGCATCATGCCAGCCGAGTTCTCGGGCGCGCTGACGAAGCGCGTACTGCAACCGCAGGCTCTCTTGATTGCTGACCACCTGGTGCGGCGTCGACTGCCGGACGTAAACAACCGCTCTGCGCGCCAGATGGGTTGGCTTGACCAGTTCGGACTTCACGGGACACCTCCGCCAGAACCCCGGCGACGTCGTCGAGGATTTGACGCCGCAAAGCTGGTGACAGCGTCGCCCACAGGCTCTTGGGGTCTATGGTCATGACCTTCGAGACATTCCGCCACCGCGACAAGATCCCGAACCGCCTCGACGCTCAATTTAGTCTGATTCGCGTCATCTACATACTTCTGCGTTGCTGCCACCGCGATCAGCAATGTTGATCCATCACGATGCTCGACTTCATATGATGGTGGAAAGTTGCCACCTCCATGCGCCACTCGGCGGATCAGGCGGAAGGATCGGCCGTAAAGCGGATGATGTGGGTCCAGAACCCGGACCAGCTCGCCCGATGATTCGTCGGACTCACCAACAGGGATATTCCTGTAGGCCTTCACTAGAAGGCATCGACTGGCGCAACCCGCGTCACACGTTCCGCCCGCAGCGCGCGGGCTGAGTTTTTCTTTGAGTTTGCGCCATTTTCCGCGAGTCAGCGGAGGCGTTTTATGATTCACTCCAGGGCATGGTTGCCACCGCCCAGGATGCTGTTCCGGACGATATTGGCGCGCTGAGAGCGGCGCTGACCGCGGCGCTGGCCAGAGCCGAAGACGAGGCTGTGCGCGCTGCGCTGGTCGAGGCCGAACTGGCGGTCGCCAGGGCCAAGGCATCGGATAATGCGGCGCTGATCGCACATCAGGATCTGACGATCCGCAAGCTGCAGCGGGCGCTGCATGGTCAGAGTTCTGAACGCTCAGCCCGCCTGCACGACCAGATGGAGCTCACCTTCGAGGAACCTCGAGAGCACCGCGACGGAAGACGAGATCGCCGCCGAACAGGCCGCGGCCCGGACCACCGAGGTGGCGCCTTATGTGCGCAAACGACCGGCGCGCCAGCCATTTCCAGAGCATCTGCCGCGCGAACGCGTGGTCGAGCCGGGGCCGGGCGCTTGCCATTGCTGCGGCGGTCATCGGCTGCGCAAGCTGGGTGAGGATATCACCGAGACGCTGGAGGTGGTGCCGCGGCAATGGAAGGTGATCCAGCACGTGCGGGAGAAGTTCACCTGCCGCGAATGCGAGACGATCAGCCAGGCTCCGGCGCCCTTCCACGCCACCCCGCGCGGCTGGGCCGGTCCCGGCCTGCTGGCGATGATCCTGTTCGAGAAGTTCGGCCAGCATCAGCCGCTCAACCGCCAGGCCGAACGCTATGCCCGCGAAGGCGTGCCGCTCAGCCTGTCGACGCTCGCCGACCAGGTCGGCGCCGGCGCCGCGGCGCTGATGCCGCTGTTCAAGCGGCTCGAAGCCCATGTGCTGGCCGCTTCACGTCTGCACGGCGACGACACGACGGTGCCGGTCCTGGCCAAGGGCAAGACCGATACCGGTCGATTATGGACCTATGTGCGCGATGACCGACCGTTCGGCGGCGCCGATCCGCCAGCGGCAGTGTTCTACTATTCCCGCGATCGCCGAGGCGAACATCCCGCGGCGCATCTCGCCGGCTGGAGCGGCATTCTGCAGGCCGATGCCTTTGGCGGTTATGGCGGTCTCTATGCGACGGGTCGTCAGCCGGCGCCTGTTATGGAAGCCAGCTGCTGGGCCCACAGCCGGCGCAAAGTGTTCGAGCTGGCCGATATCGAAGCGGCGGCGCGCAAGAAGGCGCGCAGCGAGAAGCCCAACCTGGTCTATCCGCTGGCGGTCGAAGCCGTGAAGCGCATCGATGCCCTGTTCGATATCGAGCGCGAGATCAACGGCCTGTCGCCAGCCCAACGCCACGCCGTGCGCCAGGAGCGGAGCGTGCCGCTGGTCACCGAGCTCGAGCGCTGGATGATCGAGACGCGCGACAAGCTCTCGCGCGGACACGACCTGACCAAGGCCTTCAACTACATGCTGCGCCGCTGGTCATCCTTCACCCGGTTCCTCGACGATGGGCGGATCTGCCTATCGAACAATGCAGCCGAGCGAGCCCTGCGCGGCATCGCTCTCGGCAGAAAGTCCTGGCTGTTCTGCGGTTCCGATCGCGGCGGACAGCGCGCTGCCGTTCTCTACAGCCTGATCGTCAGCGCCAAGATGAACGATATCGACCCGCAGGCCTGGCTCGCCGACGTCCTCGCCCGACTGCCCGCCTATCCGGCCCATCGGATCGATGATCTGCTGCCGTGGAATTGGAGGTCCGCAAAACTGCGGACCCAACCAGCTGCCGCCTGATCATGCAGCGCAATAAGGTGCATCACGTCTACACCGTCGGCCGTGTCGCCAGCGACCTCGGCGTCAGCGAAGCGCTCATCCACGAACTGACCCTCGGTCTCGAGCCGGAGGACGGCGTCATCTGGGTGTACGGCACCAACGATGACGACGGGATCTTGGCCTTCACCGATGAAGGCATCGAGGAGGTCAAACTCCTCCTCGAAGAATATCATCGCGTCTCCCCATCAAAAACTTGACGCCAGCACTCCGGTGCTCAGGTCCTCATGGCCGCCGGATACGCACGTCTGCGGTTCACCGGATGCGTACCCTGGAAGGCGTGCCTAGCCCAACGCCGATCGGAGTTCCTCGAGGCTAATTGAAACATTGATCCGGTGCCGAACAGATTTGCGAGCCACACCAGTTGGCTTTTGGCGTGTTGGTGCTAACGCAGCTCTCAAATGTTTTGCAACGCTTCAGCCATCAGTTGACTACCTGATGAGTCGCTCAGGGAAAGAAACTAACTAGGTAACGTTGATACGAGGGCTTCGCACACCGGTCCTTGCGATACACCGTCGATCAGGACTTCAGCGTAGATAAGCCTTCGCCGCGGATCGACCTGAGACGGGGCAATAGCCCCGAGCATTATCTCGCCTCGCTGTCCAGGTTGAAGGGTGATGCTTTCGGCTTCTCCATCCGGAGCCCAACCGGATGCCACTAGAAGGCGTGCACTGTATACAGCAGTGCGCTCCAAGTTGTTGCGGATTCTGACTGTATATGTCACTTTGCTTTTCGGTCGGGTCTTCGAAAGATATGGCAGCATTCGAGCCCAGAAAAGATCAATGAAATGGTCTGCGGGTTCGTGTACTACATCTCGGAACGCTGCTTCCTTACGCTCGATGTAGTCTGTGTATTCGGCGATCCTCGACTGATCTATGGCAATCAGATCTCCGTGTCCAGGACATACGAGATCAGGCTTCGTCGCCCGCATCACATTCGCGCATCTGCGATGCATGTCCAACTGAAAGCTGTTGCGCATGACTGTAGTCTGGTAGGCAATCTTCTCGTGCTCATTCCCTTCGGCCCCAGGATTGAAAAGGAACAGATTGTCTCCCCCAAAAGCGACCCGCTTACCGTCGATGATGCCCAAAATTAAGGCATGATACTCGGTTTGACCTGGGGCAAAGTAAACCTCGAAGTCGAACCCTCTCCATGTAAATGCCTCACCATCATGCAGAATACGGTGTACTGCAATGGGTTTGTGGAAGCAGCACGGCGTACTTGCCCACGCAGCGGGATCGGTAATAACGTCAGCCACAGAATCGAGAGCCCAGCACTTGGTCCCGAAATGTTTCTGGAGGAATGGTATTCCACAGACATGGTCGTCATGGGTATGCGTAGGAACCACGAGTTCGATATCCTGGACTCCGAAATCTTCCCTCAGTTGATCAATATGATGTTCCACAAAACGTAGGGCCTGCATGCCGTCCGAATCGGCACCCCAATGAAGATGCCCATATGACGCCAGCCCATAGTCAATCAGCATCGCATGGCCACCTTCGCTCAGTACAATGTAGAAGTTTGAACAGGTATACGGACCTGCCCAAAGCAGATGCTCGGAAATACGCTGTAGCCTGCTCTCGCGGATGACCTTCCTTTCATTAAAATTGTGTTCTCGACTTTCTCTACCTGATGTATTAAGCCCTCCTATGCTGGCTAGCGATTCGAGTCGTGATTCGAGGGATTCAATATCCGCCTTCACATTGCTAATCGGTTCCCCATGAGATGGATAGGCGGTCTGCACGTTTTGCTTTTTTAATGCGAGAATTGATTGCATTGTGAATTCGACCCCAAGAAGATCGCCGTAGCTATACTCCATTGCATGAAGTTGGTAGAGCTTTCCGTTACTTGTCATTAGATCGCCTGTAAAAGCAATTTTCTTACCGTCCACATCTGTGATTAGGCTGATCATGCCGTATGTGTGACCCTTCGACGGCAATACGCGGAATTCGTATTCCTTCCAGATAAAAGTGCAATAGTCCTCGAGAACGGCATCGACCGCGAGATTTTCTCCTAGCGAAAAGAAGGTGTTGCTGTCGTTGTAAGCGTCATAGATACGTCGAGCCTGCCAATAGGCCTCGACATTGTCGAACAGGTGACGCTCATACTCTGGCACGGCAATTTTTGCCCCTGCCTTCTGAACAATAGGCGTTCCCCAGCACTGATCCCGGTGGTGATGGGTATGTAAAACCCAGTCAACCCGTTCGATGCCGATAGTGTGAAGATGCTGCAAAACAGCACCGGACCCTGTATCGATCATCAGGCACTCGTCACCACTTGTCAAAACGTAGACATTACAACTATCTTCAAACTTCCACAGGTGTTCTGAGAACTGGATAAGGGACATTATACTTCCTCCGCAGCGTGCCGAACCGACGGATCAACCCATCCCGACCGCCTGATGACTACATGCTCATTGACGTTCGCCGATAGCGAGCAAGCAGCAGAAACCTAGATAGCATGCCCCGCAGAGTCGGTAATCGGGCAGAAAAGTAATCTGACGAATGACTTTATTTCAGCTGTGGGTGCGAGTTTCGCTGCTCATTCGAGCACCGTCGTGGTGAACGGCCCGTTGCCTCTACGGGCCTCGGAGTTGGTTGCATCATGGTTAGCTGTCCCCTGCGCGGCACTTCAGCGCCGCCAGCTGGCCGACATCCGGGGCGATTTCAGCTGAGCAAGCACTCGGACGTTTCGAGCGCAGGGGGGCACGCGATGGCGAGCCGAAGTCGGTCCTCGATGATCTTGGCGACGCCAAATGCGACAGATCGATCAGGTAATGGTCTTGTCCAGCCGAACGATGTTCTGTGACTACCTGCCGAAGCGACCTCACCACATTCTCATACCCTTCGCTAGGTCGTGGGCACGCCCATCCCTGCGCCGGCGAATCCGAAGTAAAGTCATTCGGCAGATTACTTTTTTGCGAAACTCCCAACGCCCTCGATTGTGCTATCCAAAGCTCGAGACTTGGTACGACTTCAGCGTTTTGACCGCAGCAGGCAATGTCGAGCACCGACACTATACAAAGGCCAGGAGAGGAGAACTGCAATGAGCAAATGGGGTAAACATTCAAACCCAGCTTTGACCGTAAGCCGAAGGAGCGTCCTCAAATCCGCGGCTGCGGTTGGGGTTCTGGCGGTCACTTCATCAGGCGCGATTCTTCCCATGGTCGCTCAAGAATCGGCTCCCAAGAGGGGAGGGCATTTCAAGCTTGGAATTGGCGCCGGTGACACGTCCGATTCCCTCGATCCTGCAACCTACACGAACGCATTCACTGATTTGTTCGGCAAAACTCTGCATGGCTATCTCACCGAAATAGACGCGGACGGTAACCTTAACGGCGAACTTGCCGAATCCTGGGATGTGTCGAAAGACGCCAAGACCTGGAGCTTTAAGTTGCGGAAAGGCGTCGAGTTCCACAATGGCAAAAGCTTGGGTGCCGAGGACGTTATTGCCTCCATCAATCACCATCGCGGGGAGCAATCCAAATCAGCGGCAAGGACCATTGTTGAGCCGATCGACGAAGTCCGTGCGGACGGCCCTGGCACTGTGGTCTTTGCTCTCAAGGACGGCAATCCCGATTTTCCGTACCTTCTTGAAGGATTTCACTTGGCAATCGTACCAGCGAAGGACGGAAAGGCAGACGTCTCCGGAGTTGGAGCTGGAGGTTATGTGCTCGACAACATTGACTACGGCGTCAAAGGCACGGCCAAACGTTTCGCCAATTATTGGAAATCCGATGCGGCCTGGTTTGATTCGTTCGAGGCTCTTGCCATACATGATGTCACAGCGCGCACAAATGCGCTGGCAACAGGCCAGATCCACGCGATGGAACGA
>NZ_RZSW01000760.1:0-2258 GCF_003997375.1 Mesorhizobium sp. M5C.F.Ca.IN.020.29.1.1
GGGTCATGACTTGCACTATCGAAGGGCCGGATCAGCGGCCCTTTCCACATCTGTGCCAGCTCTTGCGCGGTGCCGTTCTGAAACGCAAAAACCGCGCTCCATCGGGAACGCGGCTTTGCCAGATACGCATGGCGCTTCGCCAACAGAACACTTGCGAAACTTACGGGCTCCGGTACGCGAGACCTGATCCGGAGCGCCGGGCGGATGCGATATGCCGCCTCGCACTCCGTTCTACAGGGACATCGTTACCGGGTGGTTATCGATAGTTTAAGCAAATCTAAATTTCCGATGTTTCTCTTTGCCGGGAACGGAAAAGCCCGTCGAGTTCGAGGCTTAAGCGCGTCGCGTCTGAAGGGACGGTCAAGCCCGAGCGCAAGCTCTTGGGGCGACATGCATTACGCTGGGGTACCGCGCAGGAAATTTATGATGCCGGAAAAATCGGCACCGGCATGTCCCTGGGCGTTGAACAGCGCATAAAGCTGGGCGGCCTCGGCGCCCAGCGGCGTCACCGCACCGGCGCTTTGCGCGGCTTCCTGCGACAGTTTCAGGTCCTTCAGCATCAGTGCTGCGGCAAATCCTGGCCTGTAGCCATTGTTGGCCGGCGATGTCGGCACCGGACCGGGCACCGGGCAATAGGTGGTCAGCGACCAGCACTGGCCCGACGAATTCGAGGCGACGTCGAACAGCGCCTGATGCGACAGGCCGAGCTTTTCCGCCAGAACGAAGGCTTCGGCGACGCCGATCATCGAAATGCCGAGGATCATGTTGTTGCAGATCTTTGCCGCCTGTCCGGCGCCGTCATCGCCGCAATGGACGATGCGGCCGGCCATCGGCTTCAGGATGGGTTCGGCCTTGGCGAATGCGTTCTTCGAGCCACCGGCCATGAAGGTCAGCGTGCCGGCTGCGGCGCCGCCGGTGCCGCCGGAAACCGGCGCGTCGATCGACAGCAGCTTATGTTTGGCGGCAATGGCGTGGGCTTTTCGTGCCGATTCGACGTCGATGGTCGAGGAATCGATGAACAGCGCGCCTTTTTTCGCCTTGGGCGCGATGTCCTCATAGACCGACAGGACATGCCTGCCGGCCGGCAGCATGGTGATGACCACATCGGCCTCTTTCACTGCGGCAACGGCATTGGCCATGACGACGACGCCATGCTCCTTGGCGATGACGAGATTCTCCGGCATCAGGTCGAAGCCGTGCACGGCATATCCAGCCTTGACGAGATTGGCGGCCATCGGGTTGCCCATATTGCCGAGGCCGATGAAGGCGATGGTGGTCATCGTTTTCTCCCGGTTTGCCGTCAGCGGCCGATCAGGGCGCGTGCGATGATGACGCGCATGATCTCGTTGGTACCTTCGAGAATCTGGTGAACGCGCAAATCGCGGACCAGCTTCTCGATGCCGTAGTCGTGCAAATAGCCGTAGCCGCCATGCAGTTGCAGCGCGTCGTTGGCGACATTGAAGCCGATGTCGGTGACGAACCGCTTGGCCATCGCCGACCATTTCGAGGCATCGGGAGCTTTGTGGTCGAGCTTCGACGCGGCGGCGTAGAGGAAGATCCGTGCCGCCTGCAGCTCGGTCTCCATGTCGGCGAGCTTGAACTGCAGCGCCTGGAACTGGTTGATCTTGGAGCCGAAGGCCTTACGCTCCGCGGTGTAGGCCAGTGCCTTGTCGAGCGCCGATTGCGCGCCGCCCAGCGAACAGGCGGCGATGTTGAGCCGGCCGCCGTCGAGTCCGGCCATGGCGATGCCGAAGCCGGCGCCTTCGACTGAGAGCAGGTTTTGCGCCGGCACCTTGCAGTCCTCGAAGATGACCTGGCGCGTCGACTGCATGTGCCAGCCCATCTTGTGCTCGTTGGCGCCAAAAGACAGGCCGGACGCATCCTTCGGCACGACGAAGGTGGAAATGCCCTTCGGCCCGTCGGCGCCGGTGCGCGCCATGACGATATAGAGGTCGCTGTCACCGGCGCCTGAGATGAACTGCTTGACGCCGTTCAGCACATAGTCGCCGCCGCTTTTCACCGCGCGCGTCTTCAGCGCCGCAGCATCCGATCCCGAGCCTGGCTCGGTCAGGCAATAGCTGGCCAGCCATTCCATCGAAGTCAGCCTCGGCAGGAAGCGTTGGCGCTGCTCGTTACTGCCGAAGCGGTCGATCATCGAGGCCACCATATTGTGGATCGAGATGAAGGAGGAAAAAGCCGGATCGGCGCGCGAAAGCGCCTCGAAGATCAGCACGGCGTCGAGCCGACCGAGCGCCGAG
>NZ_RZSW01000761.1:0-2251 GCF_003997375.1 Mesorhizobium sp. M5C.F.Ca.IN.020.29.1.1
AAACGGTATCGACCATCGTTCGCGAGCTGGAAGAACACGGCTACGTTCTGTCCATGCGCGAAGAGCCGCGGGGGCGCGGGCTGCCTCCGGCGACCCTGCGGATCAACCCGGAGGGCGGCTATGCCGTCGGCATCCATGTCACCCCGCTGGGTGTCAATGCGGCGCTGATCAATCTGAGCGGAGACGTGATCGAGAGCACCTACCGCGAGGCCCCCAACGCAACGCCCGACCATGCCTTCGATCTGATCGGCGCGATGGTGCTTGAATTGACCCGACTGCGGCCTGGCGGTCGCGTTCTCGGCATCGGCATGGCGCTGCCCGGCCCTTTCGGCGTGGAGTCGATGAGCTTTATCGGCCCGACGACGATGACCGGCTGGAAGGACGTGGCGCTTCGAGAACGGCTGGAGGCATCGACCGGGCTGCCCGCGTTTTTTGAGACCGACATGGCGGCCGCGGCAATGGGTGAGCGCCTGTATGGCCTCGGGACGGGATATTCCGAATACTACTATCTCTATTTTGGTGTCGGTCTTGGCGGCGTCATGGTTCATGACGGAAGCGCGCTGCGCGGCGCCTGGGGAAATGCCGGCGAAATCGGACACATTCCTGTCGTGCCGGGTGGCGAGCCGTGCCCCTGCGGCAACCGCGGCTGCCTCGAAAGATACCTCTCGCTCGAGGCGCTGCGGCGCCGGAAGATCAGCGACGCCGATTGGGTTGATGAAGTCGGGCCGATCTTTCGCAACGCCATCACCATCATCGAGAACCTGTTCGATCCCGAAACCATCATCCTCGGCGGACTCGCGTCCACCGATTTACTTGAACGGCTGGCCGGTTCGGTTGCGAACCTTCCCAACTCGATCTCGGCGCGAAAGGACCGCACGGCGCCGCGTGTCACCGTCGCACGCGGCGGCCAGCATGCGGTGTTGCGCGGTGCCGCAGCGCTTGCGGTCTCAGGGGTGCTTTCGCCGCGCTTCGGCCAGATATTCACCGCCGAGCGCGAACGCGGGCGAGATATCCTGCAAGGCAAGGGGATCGCGGCATGAGTGAACCCCTACTGGTACTCGACAACGTCGCCAAGAACTATGGCGCGATCGAAGCGCTCAAGGGCATCAGCTTCTCGATCGGCAAGGGCGAGGTGGTGGCGCTTTTGGGTGACAATGGCGCCGGCAAATCGACACTGGTCAAGATCATCGCCGGCGGGCTGGAGCCGACCTCCGGTCGCATGCTGTTCGAGGGCAAGGAATTCCTCGCCAAATCTCCCGCCGAGGCCAAGGCCGCCGGGATCGAGACCGTCTACCAGGACCTCTCGCTTTGCACCAATGTCGACGTGGTGGCCAACTTCTTCATGGGCCGCGAGATCACCAAGAAATATCTTGGCGTTCCCGTGCTCGACGAACCCGCCATGGAGCAGGTGGTCGAAAAGGCGCTGGCCAGCGCCGGCACGCGCATCGCTTCGCTCAGAACCAATGTCGAGCACCTCTCAGGCGGCCAGCGGCAGGCCATCGAGCTCAACCGATTCGTGCATTTTGGCGGCAAGCTCGTGCTTCTCGACGAGCCGTTCGCGGCACTCGGTGTCGAGCAGACACGGCGCGGTCTCGACATGATCCGCCAGGTGGCCAGCCAAGGTATCGGCGTCGTCATCATCACCCATATCATGCAACAGGCCTTCCAGGTCGCCGACCGGATCGTGGTGATCCGGCAAGGTGTCGTGGCAGGCGATGTCGCGCGCAACAAAACAAGTCCCGACGCGGTGATCAACATGATCACCGGAGAGACGCTTGCCGGTGCCGGACCGGCAGGCTGAGGGACAAATGAGGGGTCCGGCGCAAGAGGAGCGAACGACATGAAGAAAATACTTCTTTCCGTCTTCGGTATCCTGGCACTGGCCTTTGCCACGCTCACGCCGGCATTCGCCCAGTCCAAGGGCACCGTCTACTACCTGGTGCCGACATTGCTCGACGAATTCCAGACCGGCTCGGTGAGCGCTCTGGAGATGTTCCTGAAGCAGGTCGGCTACGAGATGAAGACGCTGAACGCCGATAACAAGACCGACGCTCAGCAATCGCAAATGAACGACGTTATCGCGCTCAAGCCGTCGGCGATCATTCTTGCCGCCGTCGATTTCAATGCGCTGAAGCCGTCTATCGAGGCCGCCCGCGCCGCCGGCATCCCGGTGGTCGAGTTCGATCGGCAGATCACCTCGACACCGTCCGACTTCACGTCGGTGGCGGGAACGGTCGAGATAGGCCAGATT
>NZ_RZSW01000762.1:0-2248 GCF_003997375.1 Mesorhizobium sp. M5C.F.Ca.IN.020.29.1.1
CCGCCGTGAGCGGCGTAGCGCGCGCGCTTGGCGTTGAAATTCCGGTGGCGGCGAATTTCACGGCCGCCGGCGCGGCCGTCTTCGCTTGAGCCGCAGCGGCTGGCCGCTGCCTGGACGAGATTTTTGCGATGCCCGTCCCCATCCCTGCGGTACGTCCGGCCGATCGCGTCGCCGCAGCATTGTCGGCGCCCAGTTCCGTTACCGGTGAGCCCCAGGCCGCCACAGTAGCGGCATAAGCCCGCCGCCGGATCTCCTCTGCCTCCGACAGCTCGTCCGTTACTGCCTCGACGGCCAGCGCTTTGTCTCCAAGCATCTCGTCGATGCTGAGCGCCAGCTCGGTGAAATGCCCGCTCAAGGATCCGGGCTCCGTCGTGCCCGGGCTGGCCGCGCCATTTCCGTAAGCCGCTTGTTCATCGGCTGCATCATTCCGAGAAGCGCTGCGAGGCTCTTGGCGAGCGCTGGTTCATAGCCAACGCGGCCGGCATTCATGGCGCGGACGGCCTGGTTGAGGTTGCCGCCGATCTTGCGCAGCTGCACCTGAAGTCCCTGGATCGCCGGTCGATCGACGTCGGCCACCGGCAGAAACAGCCCCGCTTCCGCGCGCAACAGGCGGCGGATGACCTCGGATTCCGGCACTCCTTCGCGCGCGCTGGCGGCGGAGAGAGCCGCCTTTTCGTCGGCACTGACGCGGAACCTCACAACTTCTCCGTAGCTGACGGCTTGGCGTGGCACGGTCCTGTTTTACCCCATGTTCTCCGAACTAAGCCCGCAAAGCGGGCGCGCAAAAGGGATTTGTTCCACAAAACCCGCTATCCTGCCAAAGCAGAAATACATTAAACATGGCGGAAAAACAAGATCGCGACATTGCCACCCTCAGCGCAGACTATAATTCACCCAGTTCGCTGCTGTGCCTGTAGAATTTATAGTTGAGGGATGCTTTACCGCTATAGCGCTATTACTCTATACCGCCACAACGGTGTAGCGGCACGCCATCACAATGGCACAGCATCACGACGGCACAACGCCACGATTAATGGCGGCATAACATCATGATGGCATGGCTGTGCATCGTCATAAATTAAAGTATCAAATTTCTTGAAAATTGCAGCGGCGCAACGTTATAAATCCGAACGCTATAGCGCTTTCAGCGAAGGACGGAGCCTGATGATCATCACCGTTGCCGTGGCAAAAGGCGGCGTTGGAAAATCTACGCTCGTGCGTGCCCTGGCCAGCGTCGCCGCGCACCAAGGCCACCAAGTTTTTGTCATTGACGCCGACGAGCGCAAGAACATCGATCGCTGGTCCATGCTGCTCGATCGCTTCGGCAACAGACCCGAAAATCTGGAGATCGTGGCGGTCACGACGCCGACCGACATCCTCGCGCTCGCCCAGGAACAGGACAGGCAGGGCAAGCTGGTCATCATCGACACCGAAGGCAAAACCAACGACGAGCTGACGGCCGCGCTTTTTGCTGCCGATATAGCCGTGGTGCCGGTGCATCTTGCCATGGACGACATTACCGCCGCACATCAGCTTGTGAACGGCCACATTCCCCTGGTCGCCGAGAACCGCGGCTTTGCCCTGCCGGTGATGTATGTGTTCACGAACAACACTGTCATCGACAGGCGGGCAAGGGCGCTTGCTGACTTGCGCGAGATCATCCAGCAAGACGGCACACGAATTGCGAGTGCTGAAATGCCCTACCGCATCGCTTACAAGGACATGCAGACCGGCGCGACGCTTTACGCGGGCGGGCGGGTGGACTCGAAGGCGATTGCCGAATCCGAGATGATATTTGCCGAGATTGTCCAGTATGTGATTGAGGCCAATCGGTCGGCCGCAGCGGAGTGACGTGATGAACAACGGCAAAAAAGATGCCCTGCTGAGCGTGATGCAGCCAGCCCGGGCTGTGCTTCCCAAGCTGAGCCGCCCGAAGCTGGAGCTGAGCGGCACGGATATCCGCAAGGTCAAGGAAGCGGGCGAAAAACGCGATCCTGTCGCCGGAAAATCGCTCCGGGAGGACAAGAAGGAGCCGACAACCATCTATGTCGCCGCCAAAGACAAGCGGCGCCTGCGCTTGCTCGCTGCTTCGGAAGGCAGGCGGGTCAACGACTACTATGTTGAAGCAGTCAACGATTTTCTGGAGAAGCACGCCGACCGCCTGCCGAAACTGTGACCGCGTTTCGCGCTGTCAAGGCAACCGCTTCGCGGCGCGCTGATCTGCGGCGCAGATCCCCGCGACCTTGAC
>NZ_RZSW01000763.1:0-2242 GCF_003997375.1 Mesorhizobium sp. M5C.F.Ca.IN.020.29.1.1
TATCTGCTCGGCGCGGTTTTTCTCACGCTGGCGCTCATCGTCTTCGTCACGAAAGTGGCCAAGCCGACGCGGAAGGAAGTCAAACTCATGCATGCGCAAGAAGCGGTGACCGACGGGGTTGATCTTCGTTAAGAGCGAATAAGCATGAAGGCGGCTCCATTTCCGCCGTCGCCGCCAGTCAATCCGTTTTAACGCAATTGCGGGCGCAAAGCCGGTACTCACTTTTCGTGGAAAATGCTCCAATGCATGTCGCCCAAAAGTGCGCCCAGCGGTTTTGGGACAACGACATGCACAAAAACAGGAACTTAAAGAGCGTCGCAGGAATCCCTTCAGACGCGACGCGCTTTAGGCGCGCTCCGCCACCGCCGGCTCGCCGCGCTTTTCGCGGATGAGATTGACGAAGCGGCGGAACAGATAGTGCGAATCCTGCGGGCCGGGCGAGGCTTCGGGATGATGCTGGACCGAGAAAACCGGTCTTCCTGTCAGCGTGATGCCGCAATTCGAGCCGTCGAACAGCGAGACATGGGTTTCTTCGACGCCGCGCGGCAACGAGTCGGCATCGACGGCAAAGCCGTGGTTCATCGAGACGATCTCGACCTTGCCGGTGGTGTGATCCTTGACCGGATGATTGGCGCCGTGATGGCCCTGATGCATTTTGGCGGTTTTGCCGCCCAGCGCCAGCGCCAGCATCTGGTGGCCGAGGCAGATGCCGAACACCGGGATGTCGGTCTTCAGCAGGTCCTGGATCACCGGAACGGCATAGTCGCCGGTGGCTTCCGGGTCGCCGGGACCGTTGGAGAGAAAGATGCCGTCGGGCCGCATGGCGAGGATCTCCTCGGCGCCGGTGTTGGCCGGCACCACCGTGACCTTGGCACCAAGACCGGAAAGCAGGCGCAATATGTTGCGCTTGACGCCGTAGTCGATGGCGACGACATGCATGGACGGATCGGTCTGTTCGCCAAAGCCCTCGTCCCAGACCCAGGGCGTCTCGCGCCAGACCGAGGACTGGCCGGAGGTGACGTCCTTGGCCAGGTCAAGCCCGATCAGGCCGGACCAGGCGGCGGCGCGGCGCTTCAGATCGTCGATGTCGAAGATGCCGTCGGGCGCGTGCGCGATGACGGCGTTGGGCATGCCATTTTCACGGATCAGCGCTGTCAGCGCGCGCGTGTCGATGCCCGAAAGCGCTACGATGCCACGCTTCTTCAGCCATTGGTCGAGACCAGCTGCGGCGCGATAGCTGGACGGATTGGTGACGTCGGCCTTGAACACGGCGCCGACGGCGCCGGCGCGCGCGACCGGGTTGAGATCCTCGATGTCCTCGTCATTGGTGCCGATATTGCCGATATGCGGAAAAGTGAAGGTGACGATCTGGCCAGCGTAGGACGGGTCGGTGAGGATTTCCTGATAGCCTGTCAGCGCGGTGTTGAAGCACACTTCGGCGACGGCGGAGCCGGTGGCGCCAAGGCCGCGGCCCTCGATGACGGTGCCGTCGGCCAGCACCAGCAAGGCCGTCGGCTTCTCAGTGGCCCAGAGGGCGGTCGTTGCCATGGCGACACTCCTAAAGGGCTGCGCCCTTCGATCGGTCCGACGGACCACTCTGCGCAGCAAACCGCGCGCAGCGGCGATTTCGCAGCCAGCGCGCGCAACAAAAATTCAGTTCATGCAAGGCCCAGTACATAGGGGATGGCGCCAAGGCGGTCAATGATGCCACGCCGTACGAGCCCTGGATTTATTTCGTTGAACAATATCAGCGGTTTGCCGGGCGACGTCGAATTTGCCATGGGCTTTCGGCGCGGCTATTGTCCGTCGCATTGGAAGGAGAAAGCATCATGCGCGACAAAATCGCCGAATCCCTGAAGAGTGCGATGAAGGCGCAGGACAAGCGTCGGCTGCCGACCTTGCGGCTGATCCAGGCGGCCATTCACGATCGCGACATCGCCAATCGCGGCGCCGGCAAGGAGCCGGCCACCGATGACGAGATTTTGCAGATCCTGGCCAAGATGGTGAAGCAGCGCGAGGAGTCGGCCAAGGCTTTCGACGACGGCAAACGGCCGGAGCTTGCCGCACAGGAGCGCGACGAGATGGCTATCATCCGAGACTTCCTGCCGACGCAACTGGGCCAGGCCGAGACCGAAACGGCGATCCGCGCCGCCATCGCCGAGACCGGCGCCAGCGGCGTCAAGGACATGGGCAAGGTGATGGCTGCACTCAAGGAGAAATACGCGGGCCAGATGGATCTGTC
>NZ_RZSW01000764.1:0-2238 GCF_003997375.1 Mesorhizobium sp. M5C.F.Ca.IN.020.29.1.1
CTGTAGCCCATCTTGGAATGTCGCCGATTTTTGGACTGTCGCTTGACGAAATCGCCCGCACGGACAACAACGCCGCCATGCTGAATCAGACCAAACCGGATCCCGTTCGGTCGCCCCTGCTGGAAAAAGTGCGGGCGCAAGGCATTCGCCACGGATATTTCACCCGTGTTGGCGGCGTCTCCAGCGGCATCTATCAGGGCCTCAACATCGGCACCGGCTCGAGCGACGACCAGACGCAGGTAGCCGAGAACCGCCGCCGCGTCGCCGACTGGATGGGTGTGCCCCCGAGCCATCTCTTGACCGCCCACCAAATCCATTCGCCCGACGTCATCATCGCGAGGGAGCCTTTTCCCGGCGAGCGGCCGAGGGCCGACGCCGTCGTCACCGACCGGCCAGGAATTGCCGTCGGCGCCTCGACCGCCGATTGCGGACCGGTGCTGTTCGCCGATGCCGAGGCGCATGTCATCGGCGCAGCCCATGCCGGCTGGAAGGGCGCCTTGTCGGGCGTGCTGGAAAACACCATTGCCGCGATGGAGGGCCTCGGCGCCCGGCGCGAGCGCATCGTTGCGGTTCTCGGTCCGTCCATCGGCCCCGAAAACTATGAAGTCGGGCCGGAATTCATCGCCCGCTTCGTCGAGGCCGATGCCAACAATATCAGCTATTTCGCGCCGTCCGCAAAGTCGGGACATGCAATGTTCGACCTCAACCTCTATACGGTCGATCGGCTGACTCGAGCCGGCGTCACCGCCGATGGGCTTGGACGCTGCACCTACGCCGAGGAGGATCTGTTCTATTCCTACCGGCGCAGCACCCATCGCAAGGAGCCGGATTACGGGCGGCAGATTTCGGCAATCGTTTTGGAGACTGAATAATGGCGCTGCATTTCGAACGGTCGGAATTTGACGCGCGGCGCGATCGGCTGATGATCGAGATCGCCGAGAAGAAGCTCGATGCCGTCCTGCTGTTTGCACAGGAGAGCATGTACTGGCTGACCGGCTACGATACGTTCGGCTTCTGCTTCTTTCAGTGCCTGGTGGTGAAGGCAGACGGTTCGATGATCCTGCTCACGCGCTCGGCCGATCTGCGCCAGGCGCGCCACACCTCGATTATCGACAACATCGTGCTGTGGACCGATCGCGACGGCGCCAATCCGGCGATCGACCTGCGCAATTTGCTCAACGATCTCGACCTGCTCGGCGCCCGCATCGGAGTCGAATACGACACCCACGGCCTGACCGCCTACAATGGCCGGCGCCTGGACGAGCAATTGCAGACCTTTGGCCAGATCGCCGACGCGTCCGGCATCGTCAGCCGGCTGCGCCTGTTCAAGAGCCCGGCCGAAATCGCCAAGGTGGAAAAGGCCGCAAATCTCGCCGACGACGCGCTGGATGCGGCCCTGCCGCTGATCAAGCAGGGTGGCGACGAAGCCCTGATCCTTGCTGCCATGCAGGGCGCGATCTTTGCCGGCGGCGGCGATTATCCGGCGAACGAGTTCATCATCGGCTCTGGCTTGGACGCGCTGCTTTGCCGTTACAAGGCCGGCCGTCGCAAGCTGAGCAAGAACGACCAGGTGACGCTCGAATGGGCCGGCGTCTTCCACCACTACCATGCTGCGATGATGCGCACGGTGCTGACCGGCAAGGTGTCGAAACGTCACCAGGAACTGTTCGATGCCGCACGCGCCGCACTTCTGGCCGTCGAAAAGGCGATGACGCCCGGAAATACTTTCGGCGACGTGTTCGAGGCGCATGCCCGCACGCTCGAGGCGCACAACTTGACCAAACACCGGCTCAACGCCTGCGGCTATTCGCTCGGTGCCCGATTCACCCCATCATGGATGGACATGCCGATGTTCTATCAGGGCAATCCCGAACCCATCGCGCCAAACATGACGCTGTTCGCCCACATGATCATCATGGACTCCGAAACCGAGACGGCAATGACGCTCGGCCGCACGTATCTGACGACCGAATCGCAGCCGAAACCGCTGTCCCGCCATGATCTCGACTTGATTGTGCAATGAATCCATAATGGTAAGAATGCAAGGGGCGTTCATCGCCAGGGAGTTTTGAGGCAAATGAGGCGATCGCATGTGACGACCGTGTCATTGCTCGCGGCGCTGATGCTGGCCGCCTGCACCAACGCGAAGGACGTTCTCGAACCCTCCGCCATCGCCTCGCAGTCGACACAGGCCGTACCAACGACCGGAACCGGCACGGCTGCAACGCCCACCACACC
>NZ_RZSW01000765.1:0-2228 GCF_003997375.1 Mesorhizobium sp. M5C.F.Ca.IN.020.29.1.1
GGGCATTCTGTGCGGTCATGGGCCTGTCGCTGGCGTCCGTGTTCTTGGTGTTCACCGGGACCAGCATCGCGCGCACCTTCTTCATCGCCGCCACCATGTTCGGCGCGACCAGCCTTTACGGCTATACGACCAAACGCGACCTGACCCAGTTCTCGTCCTTCCTGATCATGGGCCTGATCGGCGTGGTGATTGCCAGCATCGTCAATATCTTCCTCGGCTCGACCGCACTCCAGTTCGCCATCTCGGTGATCGGCATCGCCGTCTTCATCGGTCTCACCGCCTGGGATACCCAGACGATCAAGGAGCAGTTTGCGGAAAACTTCGGTGCGGAATCGCAGCAGAAGCTCGCCGTCTTCGGTGCATTCTCACTCTATCTGAACTTCATCAACATCTTCCAGCTGCTGCTGAACTTCACTGGCGAGCGCGAATAGGCCCGTCAATCAACTGCATGTCGCGGCAGCGGTTTTGGAGCCGCGACATGCATAAAACAGGGACTTAGAGCGTCGCGAAAATCTCTTGGACGCGGGGCGCGCCTGGACAACCGGAGTAGCTTCTCATGGACAGGAACGACCAGCAGGCGATCGGGAATCTTTTCGAGAAACTTGCGAACGTCGAGCGACAGACGCCGCCGCGCGATGCCGAAGCGGAACGCTTCATCAACGATCAGATTGCCCGGCAGCCCGGCGCGCCATACTACATGGCGCAGACCATCGTCGTGCAAGAGCAGGCCCTGAACGCGGCACAGTCCCGCATCGAGGAACTGGAACAACAGGCACAGCAGTCTGCCGGCGGCGGATTGCTTGGCGGGCTCTTCGGCGGCGGCGCCAGGCGCTCGGGTTCGGTCCCGTGGGTCGGGCGCACCGCTGCCGCTGTGCCGCAGGAGCCGCTTTCGGGCAATGATCGGCAGAGGGCAGGCGGCGGGTTCCTCGCAGGAGCCGCACAGACTGTGATGGGCGTGGCTGGGGGTGTGCTTCTCGGCAACGCCATCGCAGGCATGTTTGGCGGAAGCGAAGCGCAGGCAACCGAGCCGGCGGCGTCACAGCCAGACGAAGCCGCTGCCGACCCGGCAGGCGACGCCGGCTCCGATGGCGGCGGCGACTTTGGCGATATCGAATTTTGACACGAATGGAAAGCGCGGAGGGCGGTCTGACCAGGAAATCGGCCTTCGCGGCAAGGGACAGTCACATCCCCTGCGACCAGAAATGTCGCATCAGGCGATGACGAGCCTTCCTGTCACTGACCGGATCGCCCGAGAAGCCGGGTTCAAACTTGCCGGACTATGGTGCCGATCACATTGACGAGAAGACGCGCGGCGGTCAGGGCCGACAGGCCGTCAATGTCGGCCGGAGGATAGAGCTCGACAAGGTCGAATCCTGCGATCCTGGCCCGCTTGCCGAGGCCGGCGATCAGATCGATCACCTGCGTGTAGGTGAGGCCGCCGGGCGTACGCGCCGCCACGCCCGGCATGATGCTGGGATCGAGGCCGTCGCAGTCGAGGGTGACGACGATCCGCGCTCCTTCCGGAATATGCCGGAGAGCAGCGTCGACGCCCTCGGCGTGAACTTCGCGGGCGGTTACGAAGCGGCTGCCGTAGTGCCGCGCGGCTTCGATTTCGCTAAGGCGTGCGCTGCCGACGCCACGGATGCCGACCTGCACGATGCCGGCGACATGCGGCATCTCGCTCGCCCGGCGCATCGGGTTCGAATAGCCGTAGCGCTCGCCATGCAACTCGCCGCGCCAGTCGATATGGGCGTCGATCTGCAGGATCCAGATCGGCCCGTGATCCGCAAAGCCGGCGAGGAAGGGAATGGGCACGGAATCGTCGCCACCGAGCAGGATCGGTACGGCCGGCAATGCCAGGATCTCGCGCGTCGTCGCCTCGATTCGGGCCCGGTTGCCGGCATTGTCATGCATGGTGGTCGGGATGTCGCCGGCGTCGATGCAGCAGACCGGCTTGCCGTCGAACAGCGGGCCGCCGAGATCGAAATCCCAGTGCTCGACGAGCTCGGCATCGCCCTGGCTCGCAGCGCGGATGGCGTCGGCGGCCAAGGCATAGCCGCTGCTGTCCTTGCCGGGATAGGTGCTGCCGTGACCGGCTCCGAAGATCACCGCACGGGGCATGCGACCATCGGCGAGGCGTTCGGGAAAGCCGAGAAAAGGAGGAGATGCGGTCATTTCGTGATGGTCAATGATGGTTAGCTGAATTTCCGTGTTGGGTGGTAGGATGG
>NZ_RZSW01000766.1:0-2226 GCF_003997375.1 Mesorhizobium sp. M5C.F.Ca.IN.020.29.1.1
GCTCGACTGCTTCGTCACCGGCTACGGAACCGGCGGCACCGTCGTCGGTGTCGGGCGCGTGCTGCGCCGTGAGCGTCCCGAAACCCGGATCGTGCTGGCCGAACCCGCCAACGCCCAGCTCATCGGCAGCGGCAAGGCGCAGGAGCGCGGCGCCGACGGCGCGCCGGCCGCCAGCCATCCGGCGTTCGAGCCGCACCCGATCCAGGGCTGGACGCCGGATTTCATTCCCAACGTGTTGCAGGAGGCGGTCGATGGCAGCCTCTATGACGAGGTGGTGCCTGTTCCCGGGCCCGAGGGCATCAAATGGGCCAAGGCGCTGGCGCAAAAGGAAGGGATTTTCACCGGCATCTCCGGCGGAGCCACTTTTGCGGTGGCGCGCCAGATCGCGGAAAAAGCCGCACCCGGCTCGGTGATCCTGTGCATGCTTCCCGACACCGGCGAACGCTACATGACGACGCCGCTGTTCGACGGCATCGAAGCCGAGATGGACGCCGACGAGATCGCGCTGTCGCGTTCGACGCCGGGCTGCCAGTTCCCGGCCGAATGATTGCGCATCGGGAGCGACGCGGATGGACGCCATGCTGAAGGCCGCCGGCACTGCCGGTATGGTTGCCGAAGAAACGCTCGACCCGGTCGACTGGGCCGATGTGCAGGCGCTGTCGCACCGGATCGTCGACGATGCCGTCGACTATCTGCGCGATGTCCGGGAACGCCCGGTGTGGGAGGACATGCCGGCGGAGGTGAGGGAATTCTTCGCGGCACCGCTGCCGCGGTCGCCTCAGCCGCTCGCCCAAGTCTATGGCGAGGTCACCGACAAGGTGATGGTCTATCCTATGGGCAACATCCATCCGCGCTTCTGGTCCTGGTATATGGGATCGAGCAATTTCACCGGGGCGCTCGGTGATTTCCTGGCGGCGATTCAGGGCTCCAACCTTGGCGGCGGCAACCATGCCGCCGCGCTGATGGACAGCCAAGTCGTCGACTGGTGCAAGCAGATGATGGGCTTTCCCCAATCGGCCAGCGGCACGCTGGTCAGCGGCGGCTCGATGGCCAACATCATCGGCCTGACGGTGGCACGCAACACCAAGGCGGGCATCGACGTGCGCGAGCATGGCGTTGCCGCCATCGAGAAGCCGCTGCGTTTCTATGGCTCGGATCAGCTTCACTCCTGCCACCGCAAGGCGATGGAAGCACTCGGCCTTGGCAACAATGCGCTGCGCCGTATCCCGACCGACGCCGGATTGCGGATCGACATCGAGGCCCTGCGGGCGGCGATCACCGAAGATCGTGCGGCCGGGTTCAAGCCGGCGTGCATCATCGGCAATGCCGGCACGGTGAACACCGGAGCGATCGACAATCTGCAGGCGCTTGCCAAGCTGGCGCATGAGGAAGACGTCTGGTTCCATGTCGACGGCTGCATCGGCGCGTTGATCGCCATCGCGCCAGAGAATGCTCATCGCGTCGCCGGTATCGAATGGGCCGATTCGGTCGCACTCGATCCGCACAAATGGCTGCATGCGCCGTTCGAGGTGGGCTGCGCGCTGGTGCGGGATGCTTCAGCGCATCGCAAAACCTTCGCGGTCACGCCGGAATATCTGGAATCGACGCCGCGCGGCCTCGCCTCCGGACACTGGCTGCATGATTACGGCCTGCAGACGTCACGTGGTTTTCGCGCGCTGAAAGTGTGGATGGCGCTGAAGGAGCACGGCATCGAGAAGTTCGGCCGCCTGATCGACCAGAACATTGCGCAGGGACATTATCTCGGCACGCTGATCGAGGCCGAGCCGCTGCTGGAACTCGTCGCGCCACCGAGCATCAACATCGTCTGTTTCCGCTACCGCGGCGACGGGCTGGCCAGCAAGGCCCTGAAGGCGGTCAACACCGAGATCATGCTGAGGCTGCAGGAGGAAGGCATCGCCGCCCTTTCGGATACGACGGTGCACGGCCAGCATTGCCTCAGGGTAGCGATCAACAACCACCGCACCCGGCGCGAGGACCTGGACCTGCTGGTGCGGGAAATAGTGCGGCTTGGGCAGGAGATACTAAGGCTTGGCGTCGCCGGCTAAGGACCGTCAAACAAAGGCAATCGCTTCAGACAAATCACAGCGCCCAATTCGTGTGGATGATCGACTGTTGATGTCGGCGCTGCCGCTCACCTGCCTGCCGGCAGGTGAGCGGCAGCGCAAACCTGAAACGACCCTGTGCCCCGCAACGAGGCTCACGCTT
>NZ_RZSW01000767.1:0-2225 GCF_003997375.1 Mesorhizobium sp. M5C.F.Ca.IN.020.29.1.1
TGGCAAGGGCATGAACCGGTCATTCATCTCGGTCATCCTCGGCGGCTTCGGCGGCGAGGCTTCCGCCGCTGCCGACGACGGCATCGAGCGCACGGTCAAGCAGGGCTCGGCCGATGATGCCGCCTATCTGATGATGAACGCGCAGAAGGTGATCATCGTGCCGGGCTACGGCATGGCGGTCGCCCAGGCGCAGCATGCGCTGCGCGAGATGGCCGACAAGCTCAAGGCCAATGGTGTCGACGTGAAGTACGCCATTCATCCGGTCGCCGGCCGCATGCCCGGCCACATGAACGTCCTCCTTGCCGAAGCCAATGTGCCGTACGACGAAGTGTTCGAACTCGAGGATATCAACTCTGAATTCGCGCAGGCCGATGTCGCCTATGTCATCGGCGCCAACGACGTCACCAACCCGTCCGCGCGGGACGACAAGAGCTCCCCTATATTCGGCATGCCGATCCTCGACGTCGACAAGGCCCGGACCTGCCTGTTCGTCAAGCGCTCGCTCGGCTCCGGCTATGCCGGCATCGACAACACGCTGTTCTACAAGGACGGCACCATGATGCTGCTCGGCGATGCCAAGAAGATGACCGAGGAGATCGTCAAGGCCATGGATCATTGATCCGGATTCGCGGTCCAGTGCACCGCTAATTGCTCGGAAAAAAGCCCGGCTCCGCGCCGGGTTTTTCTTGACTTGAACATCTGGCCTGCAGCGTCTTTGCTCCCATGCCGGTTTCAGCGCTACGATGAACAAATTCTGTTCCGGGCTTTGTCACCAAACGGAGGCACTGGTGTCCGACCCTCATCCTGTTGCGTCGCCGACCAAGACCAGCCCGCCGGCCTCCGGAAAGGCGCCGCGCAAGCTCAGCCAGGCCGTGGTGATCGTGCATGGCATGGGCGAACAGCGACCCATGGGCACGCTGAGGGAATTTGTTCAGGCTGTTTGGAGTCATGACCCTGCTCGCGTGCCGTTTTACGCCCGTGGCACCGATTCGGGCGGTCCCGCCGGCTCGAAGATCAACCAGAGCTGGATCACGCCTGACAGCCGCACGAACTCGCACGAGCTTCGCCGGATCACCACCCCTTACGATGTCGATGGCCGCCGCACTGATTTCTTCGAGCTTTACTGGGCCGACATCACGCAAGGCACGACGCGGGGCCGGCTTGCGGCCTGGGTGACAAATCTGCTCTGGCGCAAGCCCGCCGACATCCCGCGCGACGCCCGCGGGCTTTATGTCGTTACGCTTCTGGCCGTCATAACAGTCTTGGGCGCGGCGCTCGTGCTCGCGACCTCGGCCTTGCAAGGGTATATTTCCTGGACCACGGGCATGCTCGTCACTATCCTGGCCTCGTTCGTCGTCTGGTCGGTGGACCGGTTCGGTCTTCCTTATTTCGGTGATGTGGCCGCCTATGTCCGTGCTGAAGCGGCAACGGTCGAGAAGCGCGCGCTTGTCCGCGACCGTGGCCTGACGCTGCTGAGGCGTCTCATGATGGACGATACCTACGACCGCATCGTGCTGGTCTCACACAGCCTGGGATCAATCATCGCCTATGATCTGCTGCAGATATTGTGGGCTGATTTCAGGCCGCGAAAGCTGGAAGCGGTCCGCGACAAGGCGAGACTGAAAGCGATCCGCGCCGTCGACAGCGCTACGCTCAACGCCGATGGTTCTGCGTGGCCCGACAGCTTGGATGACCTCTCCGGATTCCGGCGAGATCAATGGGAACTCTATCGCCAGCTCCGCGCCAGGGACGACGATCATCCATTGCCGTGGAAGATCAGCGATTTCGTCACGCTCGGCAGCCCGCTGACCCACAGCGAATTTCTGGTGACCTACAATCTCGCCGAATTCAGGCGCGGCATCGCTGAGCGGCTGTTCTCGGCGTGTCCGCCAATCGCCGATACGGCGGCCGGTGGAACCGTCCTCTATCAGGAAGGGCGCAGCCGTTCGGGCAGGCCGCAGCGGGCGGTGCATCATGGCGCTGTATTTGCCGCGACGCGCTGGACCAACATATTCGACAGGGGCAATGGCTGGCTGACGGGCGACCCGATCTCTGGACCGATGGCGGAAAATTTCGGCCCCGGCGTGGAGAACATTCAGGTCGAGCTGCGCAGTTCGCTTGGCCGCATCTTCACCCACAGGCTCTATTGGTCGCTGAAGGCGACCGGCGTCGAGGTCGCCGCAGCGGCCGGAACGCCGCCGCGCTCGCATATCGAGGTGCTGCGC
>NZ_RZSW01000768.1:0-2219 GCF_003997375.1 Mesorhizobium sp. M5C.F.Ca.IN.020.29.1.1
CATCATGATCGTCGCCTCGTCATCGGGCGGCATGGAGATCGAGGAGATCGCCGAGGCCGAACCCGACTCGATTATCCGCGCGACCGTCGATCCCGGCGTCGGCATGCAGGATTTCCAGGCCCGAGAGATCGCCTTTGGCCTCGGCATCGACAATGCGCTGATCGGCCGCGCCACGCAGACACTGCTCGGCTGCTACCGCGCCTTCGTCGACTATGATGCCTCGATGCTTGAGATCAATCCGCTGGTGGTGACGCGCCGCGGCGACCTCGTGGCGCTCGACGCCAAGATGAGCTTCGACGAGAACGCTCTCTTCCGCCGGCCGCATATTTCCGAGATGCGCGACAAGAGCCAGGAAGATCAGCGCGAAACCTTCGCCTCAGACCGCGGCCTGTCATATGTCGGACTCGACGGCAATATCGGCTGCATCATCAACGGCGCCGGTCTCGCCATGGCGACCATGGACATGATCAAGATCGCCGGCGGCGAGCCAGCAAATTTCCTCGACATCGGCGGCGGCGCCTCGCCCGAACGCGTGGCAAAATCCTTCCGTGCCGTGTTGCGCGATAGACAAGTCGAGACGATCCTCGTCAACATCTTCGCCGGCATCAACCGCTGCGACTGGGTGGCCGAGGGCGTCATCAAGGCGCTCAGGGAAGTCGGCGTGCCGGTTCCGCTCGTCGTACGCCTCTCCGGCACGAACATGGAAGAAGGCCGACGCATCCTCGCCGAATCCGGGGAGAACATCATCATCGCGGAAACGCTTGCCGAGGCTGCCGACAAGGCGGTCGGCGCATGGCGTTCTTTCACCGCCAACAAGGCTGCTTGAGGGCCCCTACGATGTCCATTTTACTCGACAAGAGCACCCGCGTCATTGTGCAGGGCTTCACCGGCAAGATCGGCAGTTTCCATGCCGAGGACATGGAGCGCTACGGGACGAACGTGGTCGGCGGCGTCACCCCGGGCAAGGGCGGCCAAACCCATCTCGGCATGCCTGTCTTCAACACGGTGAAGGGCGCTGTGCAGGAGACGGAGGCCGATGCCTCGATCGTCTTCGTACCACCGCCCTTCGCGGCCGATTCCATCATGGAAGCAGCGGATGCCGGCATCCGGCTCTGCGTTTGCATCACTGACGGCATTCCCTCCCAGGACATGATCAGGGTCAAGCGATACATGCGGCGCTACCGCTTCGAGGATCGCATGACCCTGATCGGGCCGAACTGCGCGGGCATGATCACGCCGGGCGAGGCACTGATGGGCATCATGCCGGGTTCGATCTACCTGCCCGGCCGCATTGGCATCGTCGGCCGCTCGGGCACGCTCGGCTACGAGGCGGCGAGCCAGATGAAAGCCCTCGGCATTGGCGTGTCGACGTCGATCGGTATCGGCGGCGATCCAGTCAACGGTTCGTCCTTCAAGGACATGCTGGAGCTTTTCGAGAAGGATCCGAACACCGATGCGGTGCTGATGATCGGCGAGATCGGCGGCCCGCAGGAAGTGGAGGCCGCGCTTTGGGCGCGCGACAACATGAAGAAGCCGCTGATCGCCTATATCGCGGGCCTTTCGGCGCCGAAGGGTCGGCGCATGGGCCATGCCGGCGCGATCATCTCCGCCTTTGGAGAATCGGCGCAGGAAAAAGTGGAGATCCTCAAGGAGGCGGGCGTCACGATCGTGCCGACGCCGTCGTCCTTCGGTGAGACCGTTGCCGACGTGTTGTCTGTCATGAGCAAGGCTGCCTGAATGGCTAAGCCCCGCGTCCTCGTGACCCGGCGCTGGCCGGAGAAAGTGGAGCGCGTGCTTGCCGCACGCTTCGACACCACACTGAACGAAACCGACCGTCCTCTCACCGAACGGGAGTTTGCCGCGGCGATGAAGGACTTCGACGCTGTCCTGCCGACGGTGAGCGACCGGCTGCCAGCTTCGATCTTCGAAAAGCCACCTCTTCGCACCAAAATCCTAGGCAATTTCGGCGTCGGCTTTAATCATATCGACATCGCCGTCGCCAAGGCGGCAGGCACCACAGTCACCAATACGCCGGGTGTGCTGACCGACTGCACGGCCGACATCGCGCTGACCCTGATGCTGATGGCCGCGCGCCGGGCCGGCGAGGGCGAGCGGCAGCTAAGGACCGGCGGATGGAAGGGCTGGTGCCCGACGCACATGCTGGGCCGCCAGCTAACCGGCAAGACACTTGGCATCATCGGCATGGGACGGATCGGCAA
>NZ_RZSW01000769.1:0-2211 GCF_003997375.1 Mesorhizobium sp. M5C.F.Ca.IN.020.29.1.1
CGTTGGGACTGACCTCGGCGATGTTTGCGTCGACCGCCGTTTCGAACGTCGCGCAGGCGGAAGATCTGACGCTTTGCTGGGCAGCTTGGGACCCGGCCAACGCGCTTGTCGAATTGTCCAAGGATTTTACCAAGGAAACCGGCATCGGCATGAAATTCGAGTTCGTGCCGTGGACCAACTATGCCGATCGCTTCCTCAACGAGTTGAATTCCAAGGGCAAGCTGTGCGACCTGATCATCGGCGACAGCCAGTGGATCGGCGGCTCAGCCGAGAACGGCCACTACGTTAAGCTGAACGACTTCTTCGATAAGGAGAAGATCGGCATGGACGACTTCGTGCCGGCGACCGTCGTCGGCTATTCGGAATGGCCGAAGAACTCGCCGAACTACTGGGCGCTGCCGGCCATGGGCGATGTCGTCGGCTGGACCTACCGCAAGGACTGGTTCTCCAAGCCGGAACTGCAGAAGGAATTCAAGGAAAAATACGGCTGGGATCTCGCCGCGCCGACGACCTTCGACCAGTTGAAGCAGATCGCCGAGTTCTTCCAGAAGCGCGAGATCGACGGCAAGACGGTCTATGGCGCGTCGATCTATACCGAGCGCGGCTCCGAAGGCATCACCATGGGCGCCATGGACGTGCTCTACAGCTTCGGCTTCAACTATGAGAATCCCGACAAGCCCTACGAGATGGACGGCTTTGTCAACTCCGAGAAATCGGTGAAGGGCCTGGAGTTTTACAAGGCGCTCTATGACTGCTGCACGCCTCCCGGGGCCTCGAACAGCTACATGGGCGAAGGCGTCGACGCCTTCAAATCCGGCCAGGTGGCGATGCACATGAATTTCGCCTTTACCTGGCCCGGCCTGCAGAAAGACGAGAATGTCGGCGGCGACAAGATCGGTTATTTCGCCAATCCCAAGGGACCCGACGGCGATCAATTCGCCCAGCTCGGCGGCCAGGGCATTTCGGTGGTTTCCTATTCCGACAAGCAGGAGGCCGCGCTCAAATACATCAAGTGGTTCGCCAACAAGGACGTGCAGGCCAAATGGTGGTCGCTCGGCGGCTTTTCCTGCCTCAACGCAGTCGTCAAGGATCCAGGCTTCCCGGCCAGCCAGCCTTACGCGCAGACCTTCCTCGACTCCATGGCCATCGTGAAGGATTTTTGGGCAGAGCCCAGCTATGCGCCGCTGCTGCAGGCGTCGCAGAAGCGCTTCCATGACTATGTCGTCGCCGGCCAGGGTTCGGCCAAGGATGCGCTCGACGGCCTGGTCAAGGACTGGACCGAGGTCTTCCAGGACGATGGCAAGATGTAGTTGGGGCAGATGTAATCGGCTCCTCCCGAGCCATGCCGCGTGTCCCGTGCCGCCCTTGGCACGGGACACAGTTCAGATAAATTTCCATTGTCGAGACGACCAAGTGACCGAAGCGGGACTGACCATGCTCAATCGGACTGCGGACAGCGTTGCCCGGGCTACGCCTGAGCCGTTGGCCCGCAAGGTCCGGGGCATCAGCGACAAGGGCCTCGCCTGGCTGTTTATCTCGCCGACGATCCTGTTGCTGCTCGCCATCAACATCTTCCCGCTGTTCTGGGCGATCTATCTCTCCTTCACCAATTACCGCGCCAATCGCCCCAACGAGGTGGTCAGGAACGTCGGCCTTGCCAATTACAAACGCATCCTCGGTGACCAGGACATCTGGATCGCCATGCAGACGACGGCGCATTTCGTGTTCTGGACCATCCTGCTGCAGACGCTGATCGGCTTCACGCTGGCTTGGCTGATAGACCGGAAGTTTCGCGGCCACGCCTTCTGGACGACCATCATTCTCGTGCCGATGATGCTGTCGCCGGCAGTTGTCGGCAATTTCTGGCGCTTCCTCTACGAGCCGCAGATCGGTCTGTTCGCCTATGCCGTCTCGTTCGTCACCGGCATTCCGGCAACGCAGATCGGCATGCTCTCCAACGTGTCGCTGGCGCCGTGGTCGATCGTCATCGTCGACACCTGGATGTGGACGCCTTACGTGATGCTGATCTGTCTCGCCGGGCTGCGCTCGATCCCCGAATACATTTATGAGGCGGCCGAGGTCGACCGCGCCTCCAACTGGCGGCAGTTCTGGTCGATCACGCTGCCGATGGCGCTGCCCTTTATCATGCTGGCGGTGCTGTTCCGCGGCATCGAGAACTTCAAGATGTTCGACATGGTCAACCTGCTCACC
>NZ_RZSW01000076.1:0-16582 GCF_003997375.1 Mesorhizobium sp. M5C.F.Ca.IN.020.29.1.1
TATGGTCCGCTTTGTCCTGACCCGCCTCGCCAGCGCCGTACCGACACTCATCCTGGTCTCGGTCGCGGTCTTCGTGATGATGCGCTTCATTCCGGGCGATCCTGCGACGCTGATGCTGGGCGAGCTCGCGCAGCCCGGACAGGTCGATGCGATGCGGCATCAGATGGGGCTCGACCAGCCGGTGGTGGTGCAATATCTGATCTGGGCCGGCAACGTCCTTTCAGGCGATTTCGGACGCTCGATCGGCAGCGGGCAAGAGGTGCTGCCGCTCATCCTCGACCGTTTCGCCGTCTCCTCGACCATCGTCTTTCTCGCCGTGATTGTCGCCTCAGCGATCGCCGTGCCTGCCGGAATGCTGGCTGCTTGGAAGCAGGACAGTCTCCGCGACGTCACGGTCGTCGCCACCTCGACCATCCTGCTCTCGATCCCCAGTTTCTGGCTGGGGCTGATGCTGATGCTGATCTTCGGCCTCGATCTCGGCTGGCTGCCGGTCGTCGGCTACGTACCCTTCAGCCGCGACTTCGCGCAAGCCGCTCTGTATGTGATCCTGCCCGTGGTCACCTTGGTGCTCGTCGAGTCCGGCCCGATTGCGCGCATGGCCAGGGCCAGCACGATCGAGGTGGCGCGCCTGGAATACATCACCCATGCGCGGGCAAAGGGGCTTTCGGAAAGCGCGGTGATGTGGCGCCACGCTTTCAAGAATGCCTTCGCGCCCACCTTGACCCTGATTGGCTTGGTACTCGGCAGCCTGCTTTCCAGCATCGTCGTCATCGAGACCGTCTTTACCATTCCCGGCCTCGGCCGGCTGCTGGTCGACGCGATCTATGCCCGCGACTATCCCGTGATTCAGGGATCGATGCTGTTCATCGCCTTCATCTATGTCGCGGTCAATCTTCTCGTCGACCTGATTTACCCGCTGCTTGATCCGAGGGTTACCGCATGATCGCCCGTGCGCTCGGCCGGCCCGGTCTGAAATTCAACGCGATCTTCGGGATCGCCGTCACCGGGGCATTGATCCTTTTGGCCGTGTTCGGTCCGTGGATCGCGCCCCTCGATCCGCTCAAGCTCGATCTGCCGTCGCGCCTCAGCGGGCCCTCGTCTGTGCACCTGCTCGGCGCCGACGAATTCGGCCGCGACGTGCTCAGCCGCCTCGCCATCGGCGCGCGGACCAGCGCCTGGATCGCTTTTGCGACGGTCGCCTTCGCATTGATCACCGGCACCCTCTTCGGCGTTCTCGCCGGTTTCCTGCGGGGCTGGGTCGATCGCGCCATCATGATGGTCAACGACGCCTTCCTCGCCTTCCCTGGCCTGCTTCTGGCGCTCGGCCTGATGGCGGTGATCGGCGCCAGCCGCGAGGGCATCATCGTTGCGCTCGGCCTTGCCTACATGCCGATCGTGGTGCGCGTGGTGCGGGCCTCCGTGATGTCCATTCGCGAGCGGGAATATGTCGAGGCCTCGCGCGTGATGGGCAATAGCGAGATCATCACCATGGCGCGGCATGTGCTGCCCAATTGCGTTGCCCCGATCATCGTGCTCGCGACCACCATGTTCGGCTGGATCATCCTGTCGGAAAGCGCGCTGAGCTTTCTGGGACTGGGCGTCCCGCCTCCGGCGCCCAGCTGGGGCAACATGCTATCAACGGCGCGGCCCTATATCGGCCAGGCGCCGCATCTGATTATCCTTCCGGGTCTCTGCATCTCGATCACGCTGCTCGGCATCAACATGCTGGGCGACGCGGTGCGCGACTGGCTCGACCCGAATATGTAGGTGCTGGAAACATGCTCGTGCCGGCCGGGGACAACAACACGATGCTTTCAGTGCGCAACCTGTCGATCTCGGTGGGACCATCGGGAAAGCGGATCGTCGACGAGCTGAATTTCGATCTCGCCTCTGGCGACATGCTGGCGCTGGTCGGTGAATCCGGTTCGGGCAAGACGATGGCGGCCCGCTCGATCCTGAGCTTGCTCCCTGCCCCGCTGATCACGACCGCTGACAGCAGCATCCGCTTCGAAGGACGGGAGCTCACCGGCCTTGCCGCAAAGGCACTGCGCCAGATACGCGGTGCACAGATCGGCATGGTTTTCCAGGAGCCGATGGTCTCGCTCAATCCCGCCGTCACCATCGGCGAGCAGATGGCGGAAGGGCTTCGCCTGCATCGCGACATGTCGCGCGCCGAGATCAAGGACCGCTCGGTGGCGATGCTGGAGAGGATCCAGATCAAGGATCCCGGCAAATGCCTTGCGGCCTATCCGCACGAATTCTCGGGCGGCATGCGCCAACGCATCATGCTGGCATCGGTCATGCTGCTCAAGCCGCGCCTGCTGATCGCCGACGAGCCGACCACGGCGCTCGACACGCTGGTGCAGCGCGACGTGCTCGACCTCATGGTCGAGCTGACGCGGGAGAATGGAACCGCCGTCCTGCTGATCAGCCACGACCTCGGCATGGTGTCGCACTATGTGAACAACGTGACGGTGATGTGCGAAGGCAAGGCGGTCGAACAGGGAAGCAGCACCCAGGTCCTTCACGCACGGCAGCACGACTATACCAGGCGGTTGGTGGATGCGCTTCCCAAGCGCAGCGCCGGCGGATCGAGAAGATCCGTCAACGGCGCGCCCCTGGTCGAGATCAGCAATGTCATCATCGACTATCCGGGCCGTCACAGGCTGTTTGCGCGCGCGCAGCCGAAGCGCGCCGTAGACCGCGTCGACCTTACCATCCGGCGTGGCGAAACCCTGGCGTTGGTCGGCGCGTCGGGCTCCGGCAAGACGACGCTCGGGCGCGCCATTGTCGGCCTCGTCAAGCCGTCCAGCGGAACGATCTCGTTTCTTGGCAAGGCGATTGCAAGTGGACGATCGGCTGACACGCGATTGCAGCGTCGCGACATGCAGATCGTCTTCCAGGACCCCTATTCCTCGCTGGACCCTCGCCAGTCCATTGCGGAAATCGTCACCGAGCCGTTGAAGCTCGACGCCGAATTGGATCGCAAGCGGCGGACCGCGCGCATGAATGAGGTCATCGAGGAAGTGGGACTGACGCGCGACCTTCTCGAGCGTTTCCCGCATCAGCTGTCAGGCGGGCAACGCCAGCGCGTCGCGATCGCGCGGGCGATCGTCAGGCGACCGGCCTTCGTCGTTGCCGACGAGCCGGTTTCGGCGCTGGACATGACGGTGCAGAAACAGATCCTGCTCCTGATCCGGTCGTTGCAGGAACGCTACGGTTTCGCCTGTCTGTTCGTCTCGCATGATCTGGGTGCAGTGGAGCAGGTTGCCGATAGGGTCGCGGTCATGCAGGAGGGAAGGATCGTCGAGATCGGCGACCGCGACGACGTCTTCGACCGGCCGCGCCACGCGTATACGCGCGCCCTTCTCGATGCGGCGATGCTGATCGATCGCCGTTTCGCCGACGGCGCGGGCGCACGCAAGGCAGTGGCGCAATGAAAGCGACACGGCTCGTCTCCGCATCATGACGCCGTTCGGCCATATCAAGGAAATCTGGCGATATCCCGTCAGTTCGATAGGCGGCGAAGGGCTGGACGGGACGGAGCTTGCGGAAGGCGGGATTCCGGGCGACCGGATCTGGGGCGTCGTCGACCGGCGCGACGGAATTGTTGCCGCGCCGGAAAAGCTAAAACATTGGCGGCCGCTGCCGAACCTTTTTGCACGGCTGCGAGGCGACAGGCCGGAAATCGGATTGGACGATGGCTCCTGGATCGATGCCGGCTCCAGCCTCGCAGGCGAGCTGGTTTCGGCCTTACTTGATTTCCCGGCGGCGTTGCACCCACATGTCCCCTTCGGTTCGCAAGCCCACGATCGTATCGCGCCACGCTATCAGCGCGCCGACATCCACATCGTCACGTCAGCCTCGATGGACAGGCTTGCCGGCCTGGTTCCGGATCCGTCGCAAGTGGATTCCAGGCGGTTCCGGCCCAATATCGTGATCGAAACCGACGCTTCGCAGGACGGTTTCGTCGAGCAGCAGATCATTGGGAAAGTGCTTTCCATCGGCGAGGCGCGGATCGTGATTTCGGAGCCTTGTGCGCGCTGCACGTTCACGGCGCTGCCGCAAGGCGATCTTGCCTTCGAACCGGCAGTGCTGCAAACCATAGCACGCCATGGTAAAGGCGGCTTCGGCGCGCTCTGCCAGATCGTGCAGCCGGGCAAGATCAGGCTGGGCGACAGGGTCACCTTGAACGAAGCCTGACCCTTCTTCCAGCTTTCAATGCCGGACGGCGGCACGTTGCGGCGGCTGACGGGTGAGATGGGCCGTAAGTTCGATGGCGGCTATGCGGAGTATGCGTTGTTGCCGAACTCGCTGCTGATGCCGGCCACTACGCACCGCGTCCTTGATACACCAAATTCATCCCCTAGTTTACCTCCGTGGGCGCCTTAGTCGCGAGTTTGCCTGGGGGCGGCGGCGGTTGCGCCGTCCTGACTGCATGCCGCGGAAAGACGGTTGGACCGACGCACTTTATGGAGGTGGTCGTGCGTCAATCCCCTGAATCCAGCTGGGCATATTTCGTATTCGTTTGCTCGATCGCAGTAGCTTGCGCAGGAGCTGCAGCCGGCGGCCAGCGCGGCGGAGGCAATAGCGCTGGCGACCATGGTGGCGGAGGCAATAGCGCTGGCAGCCATGGCGGAAGCAATAGCGCTGGCAGCCATCACGGTGAAGGCAGCAAAGGCGGCCCGCACAAAGGACCTGGCGGCAAGCCCAGCGGCTCCAGCAGTAGTCCACCGGTGGATGACGATGGGACCAGCACCGCTGCAACGGCGGCAGTGGCGGCAACTACGACCACCACTGCCGTCAGTGTCGTCCCGTCCGTAGAGGCCGGACGGTCGGTCGGCCTTCCACCCAGCCTCCAGCCTCCCAGTGACGTCAACAGTCCATCAACGGTCAGTCCGATCAAAGCGCTGCCGGGCCTCCCGGATGAAGTCGTTCGCGCCTGCCATGATGCAATCGAGTCGGCCGCCGCCCCGTTTGGCGCGACCAGTGTGCGCGTCAGCAGCGCAGGTTCCATACATCAGTTGAGCCCGGACACGATCTCGGCTCCCATTGAGGTCAGCATCGACTATGTACGGCAGGGCAAGGTGGAGACGCGGCAGGCGCCGATCAAATGCGAATTGAACGCGACTGGCGGCGTGATCGGGCTGACATAGCGCATCGCGCAGACTCCTCGCCGACGAGAGCAGGATGAATTCGAACGGGTGATTTCATCCTGGCATAGCTCCTTGTTTTGCCCGAAGTGGCCGCGGCGTCGTGAGCGGGTGCGAGGCAATGCCTTCCGAAGGCCTTCGATAGGAGGACCGCGCAGTCGTTTTGGAAATCACTCCAATGTCGCGTGTCTCGGCCTGAGGGAATAGGGAAGCGTGAGAGAACGCACCCGGGTAATCCGCGACGGGTTGCGAACCTTGCTACGTGCAGTCTTCTGGCTGACAGTCTTCACCGGGCCGGTAGCGGCTGCTGCGCGGCCGGAGCGCGGCTTCAGCGGTCGCTCAATCTGCGCGCTGCGACGCTCAGTCCTAAGCCTGTCATTGTCCGCGCGCGCCGCAGCCAAGTCGCGGGCAAGAGAAACATTGGCTTCACGTTGCTTGTCCAGAGCCTCCTTCAGCCTGGTGACCCGTACCAAAAGTGCTCGGGCGGCGGCGCGTTCGAGGCGAACCTTATCGACATCCTCATGGGTCGAGACTGCTGCAGCGCGTTCCCGTGCCAGCGCTTGCGCCGTCTCGGTTGCAGTCTGCTCGGCACGCTCTCTCGCTGAGACTGCTCTGGCTCGTTCCTGCTCAGCCGCGACGCGCTCGAGGCGAGCTTTTTGCAGCTCGTCACGCGTCGACGCTGCTGCAGCACGTTCTCGTGCCAGAGCCTGTGCCGTCTCGGTTGCAGTCTGCTCGGCACGCTCTCTCGCTGACACCGCTCTGGCTCGTTCCTGTTCAGACGCGTGGCGCTCGAGCCGAGCTTTTTTTAGCTCCTCACGAATCGACGCTGCTGCAGCGCGTTCTCGAGCCAGCGCGCCCTCCGTCTCGGCTGCGGTCTGCTCCACTCCTACTCTCGCTGTGACTGCACCGGTCCGTTCCTGCTCAGCCGCGTCCGCGCGCTCCATGAGTGCGGCATTGGACAGTTTCACTTCGGCGAGGTCCCCACGAAGGTTCTCTGACTTCCGGCGTTCGTCGTCGAGCATTCCGCTCGCTTGCGCCAGCGATGCCTTGGCCTTGGCGCGATCTTCGGCGGCCTCGGCCTCAAGCTGTTCAATTTTCGCCCGCGCTCGCGACAGTTCGCGCGCCCGCCATTCGGCTCGCTGACGCTCCAGATGAGCAGCGGGCATCTCCGCAAAGACATAATTGGTGGCCTCGCTCAGCATTGTGCGGGCATCTCCCGCTATGCGCCGCAATGCGTCAAGGGTGCGGGCTGCCGCGAGCTCGTTGCGCAATCGCTCCTCGCGTGCGTTGTCGGAGGCTGCCATGCTTGTCCTCAGCGCATCGATCTGCTTGCGCGACTCGAGGAGTGCTCCCTGCAGAACAGCGCTCCTTGCGCGTTCGCGTTCCGCCACCCGGTGCTCCTGGCCGCCCAATTCCCCTGCGGCGGCCGCCTGACCACCGGCTGCCCCGACTTGCGCCCGGGCAGCCGCCAGATCCGGGCTGAGCAAGTCGACACTCGTGCCTCGGGCCCGCGAAATGGCGGGGGCGCTTTCGACCCAGTTTTGTCTCGTCATCGCATAGCTAAGCGGCACGGCCAGACAGATTGCGGCGACGCCCAAGCGGGGCACAAGACCGATCGGCTTGCGAACGCGAGGAGGGGAGGCCGTTACTATGGTCGGCTCGGGATCCAGGCTGACCCCTCCCCTTCGAGCTGTGACATTCAAGCCGCGATGCGCCGGATTGGCCAACTGAGCAACTTTGCGCAGGGAAGCCTTATGACCCAATTGGTCCCATGCTGACCCACAAATTCGCTCCCCACGTTCCGCGGGGGCGAGTTGTGTCGGCATACGGCTCAGAGCCCTCAATACTGGACTACTTACGGCGGCAAGATTAGCCGCCACCTGCCTACGAACATAGCCAGCGATTTCTCTGACCGATGTCGCAAGGCGGCCGGATTGCGGTATGTCCGTCGCGGAAACGTTGGTCTGGGCCGCAGACGAGCTCTCGCAAGCTTCGGAGCTCACGTCGAAATACTCGATTCGCACCCCGAACCGAAGGTAATTGGCATCCTGACGCCGAACGTCCAGGTCTGCGGTGTCTGAGGGCACGGCCACCCGAGAAGAAGAAGCAGGCTCGTTTGCAAGATCGGCCGGGCTTTCCCAATCCCAAGATGCCACCTCGGGGGGATCAGATCCGCCTTCGCTCACATCTGATTTGAGGCGATGCCGTTGCACCGCGATAAGGATACGCCGGAGCACAAGATAGAGGCCCACCGAGGCAAGTGTTGCTGTCCCGCCCAGGATGGCGAGATCTGCGTCGTTTGCGTAAATTTCGGCAAGAGGATTTGGCATTGCCGTGCCTGTGCGTTCTTGGGTGTATTCTCAGTTCGTGAAGCGGTGTTTGGTCCTCGCCTTGTGCTGGCTAAAGCCTTCGATCGCTTTCGAAGCTGTCACTTGCTTCGAGATCCCTCCAGTGCTCGGAGCGCCGGTCGCGCGCTGATAGACAGGCCGGCGCAGCTGACTTTCATTTGAATCGAAGCTTGAAGATGCCGTGGCGGCCGATTATCGGTCGCCAAGGGCGCACAGGCTCTGAAAGCCGACTTGCAACTCTGCATCTCCACGTCCCGAGAGTTCTCCCACGGTGCGCACCATTCCGCCATTTCCGGCTCTGGACGGTCCGCCTGACTTTTAAGCTAGGTCACAAAGCTAGGTCACAGACCTCCACGGTCAACCGTCACCTCATACTAAACGTCAGAAGCACTTCGGCCACGCACAACGGCCATCGCTGCTCGGATCGCTGTCGAACGACCGCTCCTGGCGCGCACACGCGCCGTCGGAGAGCTGGTGAGTTTAGGATCCTTCCCACCCTGAGCGGGTTTATGGCCCCGGAACCAAGAGTCAGGTTTTCACACCGGGTACCTCAAACGAAAGATCGGAGGACAACACGCCTCCGATCTTTCGAGCAACAGACAATCGCCAGCTCCTATTCGCTTTTCCAGACGCCCCATACGCGGGGGTTTGCCGCCGGCCATACCGAATAGCCCTTCACCTTCGACGACACCGCGTCGACCGATGGCTCGTAATAGAGGCCAAGGATCGGCACATCCTTTGCCATGAGGGCATGGAGCTGCTTGAACAGCGCCTTGCGTTGCGCTGGGTCGGTCGTCGCCATCGACCTCGTGTAGAGGTCGAGGGCCTCCTTGCTGTCCCACTGCGCCGTCGGGTCGGTCGCCTTGTCGCCGAGGATGACGCCATACATCAGCGACGGATCGAGACGAGCCGAGTAGCCGAAGGACTGGATCTGGAATTTGCCGGCAAGGTAATTGTCGAGCTGTGCCGCCCAATCCAGCACTTCGAGCTGGGCGTTGAAGCCCGCGGCCGTCAGCATCGCCTGCAGCAGCACCGCGTTCTCATACATCCCCTGGTAGCGGGTGTTGGTCTGGATCTTGATCGGCTGGCCCTTGTAGCCGGCCTCGTCCAGCAGTGCCTTAGCCTTGACCGGGTCGTATTCCGGCCATTTAAGGAATTCGTCGTCGAAGAACGAGCTCGCCTGGGCGACGGCCGAGGGATCTCCGGTGGCGACACCGTTGGTGCGGGCGGCGGCGATCTGGTTGATGTCGGCGGCATGCGCCAGCGCCGTGCGTATCTTGGCATTCGACAGCAGCGGGTCCTTGGTTTGCAGCAGGATCGCCGTCCATGACAGGCCTTGCGTCGACAGCACCGTCATGCCCCGCGACTTGGCTTCCTCGACACGCGATGATTCAAGATCGGGAAGCACGTCGACCTCGCCGGCAAACAGCGCGGTCTCCGCCGCCGCCGTGTCGGGGATGACGATGAAGCGCACCTCGTCGACATAGGTCTCACGGCTGCCGGCAAAGCCACTTGGCGCCTCCTTCACCGGCTTGTAGTCGGGAAAGCGTTCGAGCGCCAAATACTGGCCCTTGACCCATTCCTTCAGCGTGAACGGGCCGCTGCCGATGGCGGAATCGGCGATCCATTTGCCGTCAGCGCCGACATTCTTCGGGCTGGCGACCCAGCCATTGCACTGGACACTGGCGAGCTGCGCCAAAAAGAGCGCATTCGGCGCGTTGAGCGTGAAGACGACGGTGCGTGGATCGGGCGTCGCCACTTGCTCGACCTTAAGGCCCTGGCTGCCATCGAAGAACGGAATGCAGAACCACTGGTTGGCTGGGTCCATGCGGCGATCCCAGTTCCATCTGACGTCGGATGAGGTCACGGCGTCGCCATTGTGGAAAGCCGCGCCGTCGCGCAGGGTAAAGGCATAGGTCTTGCCGTCGTCCGACACTTTCCAGGATTCGGCCAGTGCCGGTCCTACTGTGAGATCGGCGCGATATGCCACCAGCGTCTCAAAGATATGGTGCAGCACCGTGTCGGTATTCGCGTCTCGGCTGAGACCGTCGGTGGCGCGGATGTCAGCGTTGATGCGAACCTTGAGCGTGCCGCCGGTTTTCGGCTGCTCCTGCGCCGTCGCCGGCAATGCACACGCCATCACGGCGATTGCCGCCAGCACCTGGATCAATCGTCTTCCCATTCTCAATCCTGTTCCCATTTTTTATCTCCAGTTTGTTGACTGCAGTTTTTCAGGCGGGCGCGGCATTCAATGTCCGCGCAAAGAACTCCTTGACCTTGGCGATGAGCTCGCGGTCGTTGTGAGCGATGCCAGGCACGACATCCAACTGCACCTCGACGCCGTGTCTCTCCAGGCTGCCCTTCAACGATCTGATCCGGTCGTTGCGGGTCGCGCCGGCGAGATCGGCGCCGGGCATCCACCAGTCATCCTCCGGCTTGATGGTGATCTCCCAGGTTTGGAGATCGTCACCACCGATCACCATCTGCACGGCGACCTTGCGCATGGCGTCGAGGTCGACGTTCTTGCCGAACACTCTCTCGAAGTCGCGCACCCCGACCCAGAAATCGTGATCGAAGTCAAGCAGCGTCACGACGCCCGGCGCACCGATCGATGCGGCCAGCAGACGTTCGGGATGGAGGAACAGGAAACGATGGGTGAAATGGCCGCCCCCAGAGAAGCCGTACATCAGCACACGGTCGCCGCGGATGCGATAACGCTCGCGCATCTCCTCGACCATGTCGAGCAGCACGGCATCGTAGTGGAGGTCGCCCTGGCGCAGCATCTTGTAAGAGGAAAGATCGCCCGGAAAACAGATATTTGCCGGGAAGAGCGGGGCGAGCACGATCACGCCGTTCTGTTCGGCGAAGTCGGCAAAGGCATCCCGGTAGGCGAGCATGCCGCGTTCGGTGCCATGCACGATCACCGCCAGCGGATAGGTCTTGCCGCCGTCTTCGTCATAGTCCTCGGGCACATAGGCACAATAGGGGAAGCGCTGATCGAAGCGGGAGGCGTACACCGAGGTATGCCCGAAATCGTAATAGGACAGGCGCTTGCCATGTCCGCTGACGTTGCGCATCGAATTTTCCCTAATCTCAATCTCATTGTTTCATCATTTTGTGCGACTGAAAAGCACTTGTTTAACCATGATGTCAGGAAAGTACGTATTTTACGTCGCATAACGCCGAAGCTTCCGGAGCAGGCATGAGCAGGTGTCCGGCCGTCGCGCGTCAGTTCGGGGTTCCGGAAACTTGCCGTGCTGCAAAAGGCGCATCGCGCCTCGTTTACGTCGCGCACGATAGCGGCGCGTGCGCGTGGCCCATTTGGGCTTTGATCGCGGCGACGATCGCATCGGCGCCGTCGGCTCAAGGTCGGCCGAGCTTCATGACAAACGACATCGTGAAGTTGTGCAGGTTGACTCGATTATCTGCTTGCCTAACTAGGTTCTCGGGGCCTCAGCGCAAATCACTACAGTCGGTATGATATCTTCCCGCATCCGAACGCTTGTCCTTGTTGTTCTCCTGGCCGGCAGTTCGATCGTGTCCTCCTGCGTCGCCCCTGACGACACGTCGAACCTCTCAAAGGAAGACGCCACAACGGCGGCAGCCCGCAAAGAGATGGTCGGTCTCAGCGAGGCGGACGTTCGAATGTGCGCTGGCTTTCCGACTGCCACCGCCGATGCGGGCGGAAGCCAGATCTGGACGTATCAACGTACCGTTCAACGCGGCAATCTCAACGTCGTGATTCCAACTTTGGCCGTGGGTGCGGTCCCGACGGTTGGAGGATCGCTCAATGTCGATCCTGGCGGCTATTGCAACACGCAAATCCGAATGGTCGGTGGCCGTGTTGCCGAGGTCGCCTACGCCGGCGACAACAACACGCAGAACCACCGCAATGCGCTCTGCGTCAGCACGGTAGACGGCTGCGTGGCATATGCCCGCCAGCGCCATCAAGTCAGGACAGGAGCCATTTCCAGGTAATCGGGCCGGCTGGCGCACCCCAGGCCCTGCATCGTTCGTTCCTATTTCAGGCAGGCGTTCGATATTCCGAACAGCTGCCAGAGACCGACCTCCCCGCCGATCAGCCTTGCGAAGCCGATCGCCCGGAACCATTCTTGTGGTCGGGAGTACAAGTAGTCGGGAGCACAGGGATTCGGGAGTACAGGGAGTCGGGAGTACAGGGACGGCAGACGATGATCATCACCCGCAGGACGTTCGTGAAGGCTGCCGCCACTTCCGGAGCGGCTCTGGTGCTGCCGGGAACCGCGCCCGGCGCGCCGCCTGCGCCGGTGATGCGGGCCGTGCCCTCCTCGGGAGAGATGCTTCCCGCTGTGGGCCTGGGCACCTGGATCACCTTCAATGTCGGCGACGATCCGGTGCTGCGCGACGAGTGCGCCGAGGTGATGGCGGCCTTCTTCGCGGCGGGCGGCCGCATGATCGATTCCTCGCCCATGTACGGCTCCTCGCAGCCTGTGATCGGCTATGGCCTCGAGAAGCTCGGCCGGCCCGAAGCGCTGTTTTCCGCCGAGAAGGTCTGGACCTCCTCCGCCGCCGACGGACCCGCGCAGATCGAGCAGTCGCGCCGCTTGTGGGGTGTGCCGCGCTTCGATCTCGTGCAGGTCCACAACCTCGTCGCCTGGGAAACGCATCTCGAAACCTTGTTCGCCAAGAAGGCGGACGGGCGGATCCGTTATGTCGGCATCACGACGTCCGAAGGACGACGGCACGACCTGTTCGAACAAATCATGCGCGCGCATCCGCTCGACTTCGTGCAGCTCACCTATAACATCGTCGACCGCGAGGCGGAGGAGCGGCTCCTGCCGCTGGCGGCCGAGCGCGGGATGGCCGTCATCGTCAACCGGCCGTTTCGCCAAGGCGAGCTGACGCGCCAGCTCGAAGGCGAGACGCTGCCGGACTGGGCGGCGGAGATCGGTGCCGGGACCTGGGCGCAGTTCATTTTGAAGTTCATCCTTTCGCATCCCTCCGTAACCGTCGCCATCCCCGCCACCACCCGCGTCGAACACGTGCGCGAGAACGTGCTGGCGGCGACTGGTCCCCTCCCCGACGCGGCCATGCGCGATCAGATGGCGGCCTACGTCCGGAATCTCTAGATGTCGGAATGGTGGACCTACCGGCTGGAAGATTTCCTGCTATTCTCGCCGCGCGTCTACTGGCGCATGTTCGAGTTGGCCAATGCCGCCTTCTGGCCGCTGCATCTCCTGACGCTCGCCGCCGGCCTCGCCATTGTCCTGCTCGTGCTGCGGCGGCCGCCTCGCCACGGCCTCTGGATTGCGCTCGTCCTCGCCGCGATCTTTGCCTTCGTCGGCTGGTCCTTCCTGTCGAGCCGCTATGCCGTGATCAACTGGGCGATCGCCTATGTCGCGCCGGCCTTCGGCCTGCAGGCGCTGCTGCTGGCGTTCGGCGGTGCCGCGCGCGGCGGCCTCGCCTTCGAGCAGCGGGACATCGCAGCAAGGCTCGGGCTGCTGATCATGGCCGCTGGCCTCGTCGTCTATCCCCTCCTGCCGCCGCTTTTCCGGCGGCCATGGACAAGCGCCGAGGTCTTCGGCATCGCGCCGGACCCGACTGCGATCACGACGCTCGGCGTCCTGCTTGCAGCGAGCGGCGGGCCTGTGCCGCTGCTGTTTGCGATCCCGCTGCTGTGGCTGCTGCTCAGCGGCCTGACGCTCCATGCCATGGGCGATCCGCAGGCCTGGCCGCCGCTTCTGGCGGCGGGCACCACTGTCGCTGCCTTGGCCCTGCGCCGCATTGCTCGGTGATGCGATAAAGCTTCGGCATTTGCTCCGGCAAGAAACGTGAGCGATTGTCGGCAGCACGTTTGTTCTTGGTTTGTGCCGGCAGCTGAAATTGTTTACGGTGCCTATTCGCGCCAACGACCAAGGCGGGTTTTTGTTTCAGGTTCGGCGCCATCCTTCACAGGGCTCCAAATCCATCTCTGACGGCGTGGCAGGATTCCTGGCGTGGCGACCAGTACCAGCAGGACCGACTGTCGCGCTCTCAGCGCGCCGCCCACACCAGGCCGCGGCGAAATATCGTTCGCATCTGCGGCACCGCGAACTCCCTGACGGCATGTCCGAGTGCCGAATAGAACACCCTTCCCTTGCCGTGCCGGCGCTTCCAGACGACCGGCATGACCACGCCTTCTATCCAGGACGCGTGCTCGCCGGAGAAGGTGGTGGTCGCCAGCACCTCATTCGATGGATCCACATGCATGTAGTACTGCTCGGAGCGGTACGGGAAATCATCGATGCCGTTCATGATCGGATCGTCGTGCCTGATGATGTCGACCCGGTAGTCGATGATGTTGCCTGGGTGGGCCACCCACTGACCGCCGCACATGAACTGGTATTCCGTGGCTTCACGAAAGGCATCGCACATGCCGCCGTGATAGCCGCCAAGGCCGACACCGCCCTCGACTGCCTTTGTCAGGTTGAGCTCCTCGTTCTTCGCAAGCTTGGCCATCGTGTAGATCGGGACGATCAGGCTCAGATCGGCGATCGCCGGGTCGGCGAATATCTCGGTCGTGGTTTCGACGCGCACGCCAAACCCTTCCTCTTCGAGCATCGCCTTGACGACGCGCGCACCTTCTTCCGGCTCGTGTCCATCCCAGCCGCCCCATACGATCAGCGCTTGCCGCATATTCTTCTCCGTCAGTTGGTGCATGAAGACTGTCAGCAAGATGATCGATGAAACAAGAGCTGTACGAAATTAAGTAGACGGCCACGGTTCAGTGGATCGCCGCATTCTTTTGCGTGACGCGGGTCAGGTTGGCGACGCTCATGGCAACCGATGCCAACAGCGCAAGAGCCATGCTTGATGCCGATAGGCTCGGCACTGCAAGGGTGGTGATCTGCCCCTTAGAACCACCGCCGCTCAGGTTCGGAACTCTTTGCAATCACAATTCCCAAGACAACACCTAGCATGCCGCCAAGCATCATCGCCGAAGATATTGTGCCTGGATTCTGCTGGACAGTTTCAGTCACGGTGTGCGCCTGGCTACGCAATTGCCGGGCTGCGCGCGAGGCCCGTTCGGCGGCGCTGTCGTACCAGCCCTCTGCCTCCTCGGCGCGGTCGGAAAGGGTCCGATTTATTTTCGTGATCTCGCGGCGAAGCTCAGCGATCTGCTTCTTCATCGCCTCTTGGGCTTCGTTTGCCGCCTTTGAGGCGCCTGCGTTGTTAGGGGTTTCGGCCATTGGATCTCTCCCTTTGGTATCAAACAGGGGAACGGGCGCAGGCGCGCAGGGTTCCTTGTCTTGGAAAACAGCACCGTTGATTGCGTTATCAAGCATTCCCCTGCACGCGCGTGTGGCGAGCGATGATCCTCTCCTCGTCGGTCGCGACGACGCGTATTTCGACCTTGCTGTCCGATCGGCTTATGATCTCGGCATGAGAGCCATTGGATGGCTCGTCGATCGCCACGCCAAGCCAATGAAGCCTTTCGCATATTGCCTTGCGGACCGGCGCTGAGCGCTCGCCAATGCCGGCGGTGAACACGAGGCATTCGAGGCCGCCCAACGTGTTGGCGAGTGCGGCAACTTCCCTTGCGGCCCGGAATGCAAAAAGATTTACCGCTTCGCGGGCGTGGGGATCGTCGCTCGCTTGCAGCGTGCGCATGTCGCCCGAGATGCCGGATATTCCGAGCAGCCCGGATTCCTCATAGAGCATGTGCTGCAGAGCCTCCCCCGCAATACCTCTCTCCAGGATGAAGTACAAAAGCACGCCCGGATCGATGGCGCCGCAACGCGTGCCCATGACCAGGCCGTCGAGCGCGGAAAAGCCCATCGTCGTATCGACGCTTCTTCCGTCGCGCATGGCGCACAGGCTCGCTCCGTTGCCGAGATGGGCGACGATCGTCCGCTTCGCTGCAAGACCGGGTGCTATCTCCTTGAGCTGCCCGGCGATGTATTCGTAGGAAAGACCATGAAACCCGTAGCGGCGGATTCCGTCCTCATCAAATCTACGCGGCAGCGCGAAGCGGCTCACGATCGGATCGATCGTCTGATGGAAGGCTGTGTCGAAACATCCGACCTGCGGCAGATCCGGCCGCAGCGCCGCAAGTGTGCGGATCGGCGCGAGACTGCGAGGCTGATGCAGCGGAGCAAGCGGCGTCAGCCTGTCCAACGCCTCGATCACTCGAGGCGTCAGACGGACGGGTTCGACGAAGTCGCGCCCGCCATGCACGATGCGGTGTCCGGCGGAGACCAGTTTTCTGCCGCCAAGTTCGCTCTCGATCCAGTCGAGCAACGCGTCGATGCCCGCATTGCGCGCGTCTCCAGCAAGCGGCCGATCACACTGCACTGTCCCATCGGCCGCTTTCACGCTGAGCCTCGGCGCATTGCCCAGGTCCAGCGTACCACGCGAGACGAGTTGCAGTTCTGCCGACGGTTCAAGGTCATATAGTCCGAACTTGATACTGGAGGAGCCGGCGTTCAGTGCAAGAATTGCGTGTCGCATCAATCGGCAACCTTCGTCGCACTGTTATCAGGCCAGTTCCACTTCTGAATCTCGGGCATGTCTTCGCCGTACTCGCGGACATAAGCCTTGTGTTCCGCAAGCTTCCCGTGCAGTTCGGCGGCAAGATTTTTCGCCCGTTCGGCGAGACCTGGCACGCGTTCGATCGCGGCGAGCGCCAGGTGAAAACGGTCAAGTTCATTGAGTACGACCATGTCGAACGGCGTGGTGGTGGTGCCTTCCTCGCGAAAACCGTGCACGTGCATGTTGTCATGGTTGGCGCGTCGGTAGGTCAGCCGGTGGATGAGGTAGGGATAGCCGTGATAGGCGAAGATGACCGGCCTGGTTTTCGTGAACAGCGCGTCGAAATCCTCATCGGCAAGGCCATGCGGATGCTTTGAATTCGACTGCAGCGTCATCAGGTCGACCACATTGACGACGCGAACCTTCAGGTCTGGAAGCGCCGAACGCAAAATGTCGGTGGCAGCGAGCGTCTCCAGTGTCGGCACGTCGCCGGCGCAGACCATCACCACATCCGGATCCTCGCCCTTGGCAACCGTTCCGGCCCATTCCCAGATCCCCGCCCCCGCCCTGCAATGGCTGTCTGTCGAAGAC
>NZ_RZSW01000770.1:0-2209 GCF_003997375.1 Mesorhizobium sp. M5C.F.Ca.IN.020.29.1.1
ATCTGTCCCGGCGGCCGCTTACATTCAAGGAGCTGAATACGTTCGACGGCGTTGTGTTCGATCCGCCTCGCGCCGGCGCCGAAGACCAGTCGAAGCAGATTGCCCGTTCCGACGTGCCGCTTGTCGCCGCGGTTTCCTGCAATCCGGTGACGTTGGCACGCGACCTGCGCATCCTCATCGATAGCGGCTACGCCCTGAAAAGCGTGACGCCGATCGATCAGTTCCTGTGGTCGCCGCATGTCGAAGCCGTTGCGCTTTTGGAGAAGCCGAAACGACGGCGGTAACAGGTTTGCTTTTTTTGAACTTGAATTGCGCGTAAAATGAGCATACTTTTATCACATGCTGTTCAAAACGTGCTAGGATGATACCATGAATGCCGCAGCTCTCGAAATTCGAGCATCGCGCTTTGGCGAGGAACGGGCGCCATTTCTTTCGGCAAGACGGGTGGCTGAATTGCTGGGTGTCAATCTGACCGAACTGGCGGGCCTGATCGGCGTCGCGCGCAACACGCTTGCCGCCAAGACCGGCGCGCGCAAGGTCGATGCTGCATTGAGTCCGATTGTCCGTATCCTGGCGATGGCAGGCGAGATGGCCGGCGATGAACAGCGTGCGGCGATCTGGTTCAAGCATCAGCCGATCCCCGGCTGGGCGGGAAAGACCGCTTACGATCTCGTTCGAGAGGGCAAGACGGACAAGGTGCTTGCCTATCTGGAGGCAGTCCGCTCCGGCATCTATGCCTGACAGCAGGCTGAGCCTATGGCGTGCCTTCGTGCCGCGTTGGGCGCATCTCCCACTTTCCGGCGAAGGAGCGGCCCGCTTTGGCGGGCGCTGGAATCCGGTGGGCACCCCGACCATCTATGCTGCGCGGGAATTATCCACCGCCTGGGCGGAGTACAACCAGGGCTTTGTCCAGCATCCGGCGGTGATTGCGCAGCTCGAACTTTCAGGCGCGCGGCTGGCCGACCTGACGGACGCTGATGTGCTGACCAAGCTCGGCGTGACGCCAGACATTCACCGATGCGAATGGCGCGACATCATGGATCAAGGCCTGGTGCCTGAGACGCACACGCTGAGAGATCGCCTGATTGCCGATGGGCAGCACGGCGTGATCTACCCGTCCTTCATGTCGCCGGGGGGCACATGCGTCGCCCTCTGGCGATGGAACGAGAACAACGCACCGCGTCTGAAGGTCATCGATCCCGACCATCGTTTGCCGAAAACTCCGGCTTCGTGGCTGTAGGGCAGTTCGAAACTGGCCGGCAGACGGCTATGCTTCTTGCACGCCGCTCTGGCGGTTCCCGCCACCCTTACAGTCACTTGCCAAGGATCGCGGGCGGCAGCGGCTGAGAGGGACTGGTTTTCGCGACCACAATAGCTGGCGCGGCCGATCTATCAAACTCGTGTGCCGCCGACCGTCATCTGGTTCATCCTGAGATGCGGCTGGCCGACGCCGACCGGGACGCCCTGGCCGGCCTTGCCGCACATGCCGATGCCGGTGTCGAGCTTCATGTCGTTGCCGATCATCGAAACCCGATGCATGGCATCCGGCCCGTTGCCGATCAGCATGGCGCCCTTGATCGGCTGCGTTACCTTACCATTCTCGATCATGTAGGCCTCGGTGCAGCCGAACACGAACTTGCCCGAGGTGATGTCGACCTGGCCGCCGCCGAAGGAGACGGCATAGATGCCGTTCTTGACCGACGCGATGATTTCGTCCGGCTGCATATCGCCTGAGGTCATGTAGGTGTTGGTCATGCGCGGCATCGGCTGGTGCGCATAGCCTTCGCGCCGTCCGTTGCCGGTGGCCTCCATGCCCATCAGCCGGGCGTTCTGGCGGTCCTGCATATAGCCGACAAGCTTGCCGTCGTCGATCAGCACGTTGCGGGCCGACGGCGTGCCTTCGTCATCGACGGTCAGCGACCCACGCCGTTCGGCCATGGTGCCGTCGTCGACGACGGTGACACCCTTCGCGGCCACCTGCTGGCCCATCAGTCCGGCGAAGGCCGATGTCTTCTTGCGGTTGAAGTCGCCTTCCAGCCCGTGGCCGACGGCTTCGTGCAGCATGACGCCCGGCCAGCCGCTCGACAGCACGATGTCGAAGGTGCCGGCGGGCGCCGGGACCGCTTCGAGGTTGACCAGCGCCTGCCGCAGCGCCTCCTTGGCCGCGTGCTTCCAGCTCTCCTCGACCAGGAATTCGCCAAACGCCTTG
>NZ_RZSW01000771.1:0-2201 GCF_003997375.1 Mesorhizobium sp. M5C.F.Ca.IN.020.29.1.1
ACGTCGAGGAGCGCCACTGCGGGCAGTTCGTCGTCTAACAGGCGGAGCGCATCTCGCACGGTGGCCACCGGGCCCATAACCCGCCAACCGTGATGCTCAAGCAACAGCTTGAGGTCCATCGCTATAAGAAACTCGTCCTCCACAATCAAAATGGTTTTCTGCATGGAACGGCATTCAGCCCGGGCGAGCGGCACTCCCCAGCGGAATGACGATCTCAGTCTCCAAACCGCCTACTAGGTACTTCTGTTCCACCTGCCCTCCGAGGCTGTAGGTCGTAGCGGATTGGATGAGTTCGGTACCGTAGCCCGTCGTAGCGGGCGGGGTCACCGGCGGGCCGCCGCTTTCCACCCAGCTGAGTCGGAGCCGGCAGTTCCCTTCCTCTGTCCGCCAGCTGACCCGCACCTGACCACCAGATACCGACAGTGCTCCATACTTGGCGGCATTCGTCGCTAGCTCGTGCAGGACAAGGCTGAGCGACTGGAGCGCGCGGGTATCAAGCTCAACGGCTACACCGGGTCCGATCACGATTGCGTCGGGATTAGCGGTATAGGGTGCGAGGATGCGCTCCAACAGCGCCACCAGATTTGGCTCGTCCTGCTCGACGAAGGCTATGTCCTGCGCTTCCACCAAGGCATTGAAACGCCCCAGGAAATCATCACGGTATTCCTCTGCCGAACGGCCCTCCGTGGTGGTGTGACGGGCTATCGATTGCGCAACAGCGAGCAGGTTTTTCATCCTATGCCTGAGTTCGCCGAACTGCATGTCCTTCGCTGCATCTCGGCGATAGCGATCGGTTGCGTCCACCATCGATAGCAACAGGGAACGACTGCCGTTGTCGGGATGGTGCAGCGTGCGAGCTGTCAGAAGCATCGTTCTCCGGCCTATATCCGGAAAATCGTGCTCGACCTCATAGTTGATCACGGCCATGCTTTTTGGGATCACCGCCGAAAGCAAATGACGCAGTTCCGGAATGTCCCATTGGCCGTTGCCCAGCTCATAGATGTGCTGCCCGATCGTCTCGTCCCGGTCAACTTTAAATGTTTCAAAGAAGGAACGACTGGCATTCTGTACGGAAAGACCTTCATCCAGCACAACCAACGGATCGGCAACGGTATCGACGATACCCTGCAACTGAACGTGGCCGGTGCGCAGAAGGCGGTAAAGGTCTTCCATATTCATCGTGAGCAGCCCTGCATTGTAGGGCCCAGATTAAAAGGTAGCCCGGCGTCCTGCAATCACGTAGCGTGACCAGCTGACCGGCAGCCTCGCCATGGTGCAATTTGCCTCAACGCGGCTATGGCTCTGCCCTTGTGAGCCTACGGCCGAGTCACAGGAAGCGCTCACCGTCGGCGCGGTGCTCGAAACAGAACCCACGAGATGGCTGCCTCGGCTTGGCAAAGCCCCATCCTGCATTCTTGCCGCAGCCGGGATGCTCGCACTTATGATGCTGAATGCCGGGCGTGTGACGGACCCCATTGCGCCGGGAAGGCGGATTTCGTCGCTCATAGCCGTGCTATCGGCTCGATCATGTGTGGGCTGTCGTTCGGCTTCCCCTCTTTGACGGTCGCATTTACGTCTCGGCTCACCCGGTAGAACTGCAGTTGGCCATCCAGGTGGAGAGCGAGCAACTGCTTTGCTGCTTCTGCTAGAGTCACCGGATCTAGCCAAGCGTCGTAGAGGATCGAGGATCACTGGCTGCCTGTCGTGCAACTGTTTCATTGGATCAAGGCTGGCCCGGCGATGATCGTGCAACTCGTGACATCTAAATTGGAATTGTAAGCCCAGAGGCCGACAAAGGAGAACGGCGCCGATCAGGCTGAAAGATGTGCCAAGCATCTCGTTTCTTGTCCGCCGGCGAAATCGTCCATTCGTAGAAGCCGTCGGCAGGAACAAGGCAGCGTTTTGATTTGAACGCATCGCGAAACGCGGGTGCCGTGTCGACGCTCTCGATTCGGGCTTTGAACATGGCGGCTTTCGGCATCTCCTTGGCCCAAAAGGGACGGGCCACCAACCTTGGCGAAGCCGGTGGATTCCGTTTTCGCCTGCCGTGACGAACGGCACTTTCTTCCGTGGGCGCCATGTTGTAGCGCGGCGCGTCGTTGCGGCCGATTTCGGCTGGCGCCGTTAGTCGATAGAGGCGGTGAATTTTCGACCACGGGGGATACCTGGTGTAGCGTCCGCACATGGCTTGCCCCTAGTTC
>NZ_RZSW01000772.1:0-2192 GCF_003997375.1 Mesorhizobium sp. M5C.F.Ca.IN.020.29.1.1
GCGCCGACCGTGATGCTGTCGCGCTTGAGATCGGCGCAGCCCGCCAGCAATGCCGCGACCGCAACCGCCAGGACCGGAATGGCTGGCCTGTAGAGACGCGAACGGCCGGACCGCATCGCTGCGGTGTTCGTCCTTGCCTTCAACGCTGACTGAGACATGTCCGCTTCCCCGCTTACTTGTAGATGAAGCCGACAACGCCGTGATAACGGCCGTTGGGCTTGTCGGTCTGCATGGTGCCGTAGACGCGATTGACACGGCCAAGGAACATGCCGGCGCCATCGCTGGCGGCGTTGAAATTGTCGTCCGGCTTGGCAAGAGCGTTGCGCGTCACCGGCTTCACCAGGTAGGGCGTGATGATGATGACGAGCTCGGTCTCGTTGCGGACGAAGTCCCGGCTACGGAACAGCGTGCCAAGCACTGGGATCTTGGTCAGCCCGGGCAGCCCGGCGACCGCCTGCCGGATGTCGTCCCGAACCAGGCCGGCGATCATCATCGAACCGCCTGAAGGCAGTTCAACGGTGGTGTCTGCCAGGCGCTTGCGGATCGACAGCAAAGTGGTGCCGGGCAAGTCCCCGGCCCCTTCGAGCACTGTGGCGCCTTCCATCGTAGGCTCCGAAACCGACGTCCTCACTTTAAGGCTGATGCGGCCGGCCGAGAGCACGACAGGCTGGAATTCGAGGCCAATTCCGTATTCTAGCTTTTCGTTGGTGTAAGTAACCTGGCCCGTTTGATTGTCGTTTGAAACGTTGTTCGTTCGGCTTGTTATGAGATTGAATTCACCGCCGACTTTGAACGTCGCTTTCTCGCCCGAGACCGCGGTCAGTGTCGGTTCGGCCAGCGTCTTCATGACACCGCTTTGCTCCATGGCATTGATGTACGCTTGAAGCGCCGAGGTGCCGATTGAAAGTCCCGAAAATTGCGACAGGGGTTTTCCCAGTCCGTATGCGGGGCTGGTCAATGCGCTCCAACTGATGCCATTGCTGTCACCGTTGCCGATCAGGTTGACGCCGAGTTGCTTCATCACCGAGCGGCTGACTTCGGCCACCGTCACCTTGAGCGTCACCTGATCGTCGCCGATGATCTGCAGCAGGTTTACGATCTGGCTGACGCGACGCTCGGAATCCGGATTGTCGATGTCGACACCGGATTCGGCCGAGCCGCCGGAGGCGGTCTGCGAATATTGTCCCGTGGTCGCTTCGCCGCCGGACACGAAGATGGTGGCCAGATCGACCGCGCGCTTGGCATCCAGGGGAGTGTCCACGGTTCCGGTCAGGACGACGTTGTCGTTCAGCAATTCGACAGTGATGGTCGATGACGGGATGAAGCGCCTGATATAGTCTTCCAGTCCGGCGACGTCGCGTTCGACTGCCAGATCCAGACTGACGATCTGTTCGCCATTGGGGCCGAAGACGAAGATGTTGGTGTCGCCCACCGCCTTTCCGAACAGATAGATCCGCCTGGCGGTGCGGGTCACCGCATCGGCGACCGCCGGATTGGCGACGAGAATATCATAGGCATCGCTCGGCAGGTCGATGACCACCGATTTGTTGAGGCCGAGCTTGACGCGCTGGGTGGCGGTCGTAGCCGACACCTCGGCCTTCCTGCCTGCCGCATTCGCCTCGACGGGGCCTTGCGCATTCGTCTCAATGAGGAACAGGCCGATAGCCGCAGCCAGGGCGACCGGCAGTCTAGCGTTTAGCCTCATTGCCTTGCCCCCACTTCGGAAACTTCGCCTGACTTGATCAATCGTACTGTTCCGCGCCGCCCATTGCCGGAAACGAGATAATCGGCCTCGCCCAGATTCTTCTCCTGGGTGTCGCTGATCGACCGCAGCGCCAATGTCAGGCGATCCGCCATTTGCTGAGCGACGGTGATGATTTCCGCCTGCTGCGATGTCAGTTCCAGTGTCGCGGTCTGGCCGACCCTGGTCCTCTTGCCTTCCTCGTCCTCCTGGATGGTCTGGTCGATTGCCAGGACGCGAATGTTCTTGAGGATGGTTTCGGTCGTAAAACCGCTGCCGCCGCCCGCGGCATCGGCTCTGCGGGTCATGATGACATCGACGAAATCATTGGGAAGAATGAAGCCGCCGGCCGAAGTGTCGGCCGATACGGCTGTGGCGACGGCCCGCATGCCGGAGGGCAGGATCGACGACATGAAGCTCTGTCCCTCGCCGCTCCGCTTGGACCCCCGCA
>NZ_RZSW01000773.1:0-2192 GCF_003997375.1 Mesorhizobium sp. M5C.F.Ca.IN.020.29.1.1
CGATAGGCACGATCGCGCGCGACGAAGACGTTGCGGTCCGCGATCGCTTTCGCCACCGCTTGCCCGTTGCCCACCGCCAGCGGCTCGAGATAGGTGCCGTCCTCAAGGAAGGCGCAGCAGTTTTCCGTCCCGAAAGGATGGATGCCGGTCGGCGCCACGACAAAGCCAAGCGAAACCAGCCGCGCCCGCGCCACGTCGAGGCTCGCGGTCGGCAGCACAAGATGGTCAAGCGGATAAGGGCCTTCTGTCATCGTCTCGGTCATGCCGGCGCGGTGTGCATCATTCCGGAATTTGGTTCAAGAGCCTCACCTGACGCCGCGAAGATCCGGCGGCCTATCGTGGCCGCATGCCTCTGGAATACTTGCCGCTGCCGGAAACCAACTACGTCACCCAAATGAGAAAGATCCTGTTCATAACGGCAGCGGTCGTAGCGATGGCTGTTCTCGCCATGCTGGTCTGGGATGCGCCAAAGCGGCCGGGCGACGATCCGACCGAACCGACCGCCGCTCAGGCAGAGTAATGTAGCTCCTGCTTCGGTCAATTTCTCTTCAGGTGCAGCCAACAACATCCGCCGAATATCGCAATTCGCGCAGCGGTTTGACCTGGCTGGTCGTCTCGGCATAGAGCGGATGCGCCTTATAGGCGGCCAGAGCGGCATCATCCTCGAACTCGGCATAAACGACCACGTCGATCTCGTCCGAAAGCGGGTCAACCTTGGTGTTGAGCGTCACCTCGAAAAGGCGGGAATGGGGAATGTTGCCCAGCGCCAGCAAGCCCCTGCGTACGGCCTCGACATCCTCTTTGTGCCGCGCGCTGAAGAAAACGATATGCCGGATCAACCCCAGCCTCCTCGATCGATGAGCAAGCGTGTTTTGTGTGGGCAAAACGCTCGCGTCAACCGGCAACGATGTCGCGGCGACAACGCGTTGGGCGGGGAAAGAAACCTAGACGATACTGGTGATGTAGCGCACGACGCGCGTTATCTCCCCGACCGTGGTGTCGAGATAGCGGCCCTGATTGTAGAGTCCGTCCCAGATCAGGAAGAACGTGACGGCGCAGATGACGATGACATAACGCATGCGTGAAACTACTGCATCTGGGTGGCTGCAACCATAGTGATTCCAGCGTTGAGCAGCGCCCTCCCCCAGAATCTATCCATTGATCCGTGTTCGCCTGCCTTGGCTCTTGAAGTTCCCTTTGATGGCATGAAAGATTGCTGCGGGGATTCATCGGGAGGCGGCGTTCGCGCCCTGGCGAATGAACTGCAAGAGTGTGTGGAAACCGGCCATTTTTCGCCGGCGCCGCAGAAGTCCCGGGGCGTGACATGGCTCACAAGGAAGACACCGGCGTGGCATCGGGCGACGGGGTCAGGTTGGACGAGTTCAATTTCACCGAAACCGCGAAAGGCCTGCCGGCCAAGGCGCGGATGGTGCTGTCGGCGGCGATGAACTGCCGCGTGGGTCCCTCAAGGTGAGGATGCCGGAAGGCCGCGCCGTCCTCGTCGGCGGCAAGGCGCCGGGTCCGGACGCCGAACTGGTGCTCAAGAACTGGCGCTTGCACGGCCGCGCCTTCAACGGCGGCACCATCGGCATCGCCGAATGCTACATGGACGGCGATTGGGACAGTCCCGACGTGACCAGTTTCCTGGACTGTTAGTGGTCAATTCTGAAATCAGAGAGAGCATCGCCGGCGGCGCCAGTTGGCTGGTCAACGCCGTCCAGCGGGTCCGCCACTGGTTCAACCAAAACACCCGCACCGGCTCGAAGCGCAACATTTCGGCGCATCACGTTCTCGGCAACGCCTTTTACAAGGAATGGCTGGATCCGAGCATGACCTATTCGTCCGGCGCTCTATGCGGCTGGCCCCAACGATCTTGACAGCGCGCAAGCCGCCAAATATCGCGCGCTGGCCAAGGCCACGGGCATCGGCGCGAAAGACCACGTGCTGGAAATCGGTTGCGGCTGGGGCGGCTTTGCCGAATTCGCCGCACGCGAGATCGGCTGCCGCGTCACCGGGCTGACGATCAGCCGCGAGCAGCATGATTTCGCCAGAGAACGCGTCCATAAGGCTGGACTTGCCGACAAGATCGACATCAAGCTGCAGGACTACCGCGACGAAACCGGATCCTACGACCGCATCGCCTCGATCGAGATGTTCGAGGCGTCGGCGAAAAATACTGGCCTGTGTTTTTC
>NZ_RZSW01000774.1:0-2191 GCF_003997375.1 Mesorhizobium sp. M5C.F.Ca.IN.020.29.1.1
GATCGACCCTGCTCCCCTCTACGCGACGCCGAAGGACAATTGGTTTCCGGCAGCACCTCCGGTGACCAAATGAACATGATCAAACACCCGGCCGCCGCCTCGGCTATCTCGTCGAGCCCTTATGCCAAGTTCCCAATTCTGGAAATGGAGCTGGGACCGCTCCACGATCTGTTGCGGCAGGCCGACGTTTCCGAGCTTTCCGTCAACAGGCCGGGCGAAATCTTTGTCGAGCGGCTTGGCGCCAAGGAAATGGAGCGCTTCGTTGACGCCAGGCTGACCGAGAAATGGATTCGCAACCTCGCAACACTTGTCGCCAGCTCGACCAATCAACTGGTGAATGAGGAAAAGCCGATCCTGTCGGCGGCGCTCCCCAGCGGCGAGCGCATTCAATTCGTGTTGCCGCCGGCAGCACCGGACGGCGGCGCGATATCGATCCGCAAGCAGGTCATCATGGACATGACCGTCGACGACTACGCCAAGCGCGGCGCCTTCGAAGAAACGCGCATGGGCAATGAGCTCGGCTTGTCGGAAGAAGAAACGGAACTGGTTGAGCTGATCGGCGGCTCCGATCCGATGAGATTTCTGGAGCATGCGGTCAGAAATCGCGTGTCGATCGTTGTTTCGGGCGGCACGTCGACCGGCAAGACGACGTTCCTGAACGCCCTGCTCAAACTCATTCCGCCAAGTGAGCGGATCATCACGATCGAAGATACACGCGAGCTGAAGCCCGTCACGCCGAATACGGTCGCCCTGCTCTCTTCGAAGGGCGATCAGGGCTTGGCGAAAGTCGACGCGCAAAGTCTCCTCGAGGCATCGCTGCGTATGCGACCGGACAGGCTGTTGCTCGGCGAATTGCGCGGCGCGGAAGCTTTTTCCTTTCTGCAGGCGATCAACACAGGGCACCCCGGATCGTTGACCACAGTGCATGCCAATTCGGCGCGCGCTGCCTATGAGCGTTTGGCGTTGATGGTCATGCAGGGCGGCGTGAAACTCTCGCGCGACGAGATCATGGATTACCTCAAAGAGGTGATCCCCATCGTCGTCCAGCTCTCGCGCCGGGATGCCGGCCGGCGCGTCGTGAGCGAGATTAAATTCACAAAGGCCGAACGCCTCGGCTGATCTGAGAAGGCGAGAAATGAGGGCGTGATGGTGCAGGTCATCAAGGGATTGGTCGTGACGCTCATGGTCGTGGCCGTGGGCGTTGTTTTTTTCGCCATCGCCTATGGAGGCGTCCGTTGGTACGAGACGGGCTCCTTCGCCCTGATCCAGGATCTCGACCGGGATCCTTTTGCCACGCTGCGCCGCGCCTACGCCGATGTCGCCATTCTCGGCCGCTATCAGCAGGCGCTTTATGCGGCCGGCCTGGCGCTGATTGGCGTGATGGTGCTGGCTGTCATGACCGTACTGATTAAGCGCAAGGCATCGAACGACGCCAAATTTCTTAGCTTGGCGGAAGTCAATCGGGCCGGCTTGACGAAACGCGGCGGCGTCTTCATCGGCCGCGCGGGCGGCAGCCTTGTGAACGTCATCGGCGCGTTCACCCAGCGCGGTTCCAACAAGAGGCACTTGACCAAGCCGAAACTCGTAGGCGGAAAAAAGCTTTGGGTCGATGGCGACGACGTCGGCGGCTTCGTCGTCGGACCGCCGCGATCGGGCAAGGGTGCCGCGCTGATCATCCCGAATGCCCTGCTCTGGCCGGATTCGCTTGTCGTGCTGGACATGCGCGGCGAGACCTATCAGGCGACAGCGGGTTATCGGTCGACCTTTTCCAAGGTTATTCGTTTCTCGCCGGCCGACGAAAAAGGCGAGACGGAATGTTATAATCCGCTCGATTTCATCAGCCTCGACAGCGACCAGCGCGACATCGACATCCGCAACATCGCCGCCGCGCTCTTTCCACGTCCGACGACAGGCGAAACCTATTGGGTCGACGACGGTCGCATGCTCTTTGCCGGGGTGATCTCCTACGTCATGGAAACGCCCCGCCTCGAGGACAGGAAGCGAACGCTGCGCCAGGCGCTTCGCATCATGAATGGCGCCGACCGGCCGTTCCTGGAATGGATCCAGGCACTCCGCGACGAGGAAGCGAGGGAAATTTCCGACTACACGCTGCAGATGCTCGCCAGCTATGCCGACATGTCGGACAAGCAGTTTTCCGGGCTATTCGGCAGCGTGAGAACGGGCCTAAACC
>NZ_RZSW01000775.1:0-2182 GCF_003997375.1 Mesorhizobium sp. M5C.F.Ca.IN.020.29.1.1
GGTCAGCCACATATTCGTCAGCCACACGCATCGCGACCATTCTCCGCTGGCAGCGCGGCTGAAGCAGGACACCGGGGCAATTGTATTGGCCGAAGGTCGGCATCGGCCGGCCAGGCCGCTGCGCATAGGCGAGGTCAATCCGCTCGACGCCAGCTCCGACACCGCCTTTTATCCGGATATCGCGCTTCCCGACGATACGATGGTCAAGGGCGACGGTTGGGCGATCAGAACGGTACTGACGCCGGGTCACGCTGCCAATCACGCGGCTTTTGCGCTGGAAGGAACCGGTATCCTGTTCTCGGCCGATCACGTCATGGGTTGGTCGACCTCCATCGTTGCGCCGCCGGACGGCGCCATGGCCGACTATATGGCCTCGCTGGATCGGCTGATCGAGCGCGACGACCGCCTGCTGCTGCCCGGCCATGGCGGGCCGGTGACCGCGCCGCGCAGTTTCATGCGCGAGTTGAAGACGCATCGCAGGATGCGCGAACAAGCGATTCTCGAACGGATCCGAAGCGGCGACCGGACGATCAAGGACATGGTCCGGGCGATCTATCGCGATACCGATCCGAGCCTTCATGGCGCTGCCGGGTTGTCCGTGCTTGCCCATCTGGAGGATCTGGTGGCTCGCGGCCTCATCACCACCGACGGCGACCCGGCGATCGACGGCATATTCGCGCCCATCACGTAGGCGCTACTCGACCGGGGCCGTGCCGACCTGGCCGGCGACTTCCCGATCCAGCTCGGCAAGGAAATCCACGATGCGGGCCGCATTGTCGCCAAGGTCATAGCGGCCGTAACGCGAGGCCGAACGCATGTCGACGATGACCGTATCGCCATCGTCGGTCACGCGGATGGCGACGTCGGCGGGAAGGCTGAGGATGAAGCTCTTGGCCAGGGCGCTGATCGTCACCTCGCTTTGCCCGATCGCACGGGGAAACGGCGCCGTTAGCTGCCAATCCCGACGATCGAGCACGGTTTCGACTGCTTCCAGAACCCGATCGAAAGGCAGGTTGTAGCTGCGTCCGGTGACAAGCGGATAGGTCTCGGTCTGCAGGCGCTGCTCGCCCGGGGTCGGTGGCGAAAGCGCGTTCATGTCCCCGGTCCGGGTGCTGGTGTCGAGCACCGGCGGATCGTCGAAATCCGTCGAGATGTCCCTGAGCGGCGGAGAAGTCGCTGCCCAGTGGGCAGCAATACCAAAGGGAGCAAGCACCAACAGTGCCAGCACCGTGCCGACGGTGAGATCGCGACCGCCACGGTCGCCGAAATTCCACAGTCTCGAAAAGGCAAATCCGGCGAACAACAGCGCAAAGGCGGCAAGCAGCGCGACAATACCGAGCACCCAAAGGAAGGCCGGCGTTTCAACAAGCTCATATCGGTGGCCGAGGAGAACGGTCAGGAGCAGGACCGCCGAAAAAGCGCCTGTCCGCCGCGACCAGCCGGCCGCCTTCGACGTCTGTCGCCCGGGAATTTCCATTGTTTTCTGCACTGCTCCACCCGAACGAGCGTTTAGCGCCGTTTAGCGGCGGCTGAAGGAGAAAGACAGCATCTCAGTCAATCCGTTGGCAGACGATAGCCCCTGAATTGCTGGCGCAAGGTGGTCTTCTGGATCTTGCCGGTGGCGGTGTGGGGAATTTCGTCGACAAAGGCGACGTCATCCGGCATCCACCACTTCGCCACCTTGCCATCCATGAAAGCGAGGATATCCATCTTGGTCGGCTCCCGGCCCGGCTTACGGACGACGACGAGCAACGGCCGTTCGCCCCATTTCGAATGTTGGATGCCGATGGCGGCCGCCTCCGCCACATCCGGATGACCGACTGCGAGATTCTCGAGCTCGATGGTCGAAATCCATTCGCCGCCCGACTTGATGACGTCCTTGGCACGATCGGTGATCTGCATGTAGCCACTTGGGTCGATATGGGCGACATCACCGGTATCGAACCAGCCTTCTTCATCGAACTGTTCGGATCCGATGCCGCCATAATAGGCACGCGCGACAGCCGGTCCGCGGACCTTCAAGCGTCCGAATGTCTTGCCGTCCCATGGCAGCTCCTTGTCGTCGTCGTCGGTCACCTTCATTTCGACGCCGAAAGGCGGATAGCCCTGCTTGCTCTGGACGTCGAGCCGGGCTTCGCCCTCAAGCCCGGCATAGTCCGGCTTCATGGTACACAGCGTGCCG
>NZ_RZSW01000776.1:0-2181 GCF_003997375.1 Mesorhizobium sp. M5C.F.Ca.IN.020.29.1.1
ATAATCGCTAGTGCCGCCACAGCAGCGGCAAATCTAGCCGTTGTGAAGGAGTGCTTCGGCATCGCCAATTCCTCTCTGTTGAAGCCACTGCGCCGGCCAGGCGTCGCCATGCTCGGCCTTCAGCGCCAGGATATGCTTGAGGTCGTCCTTGCCGGAGGCGCCGGCGAAGGCGAGCGCGACAGGTCCGAGCGCCATGTCGAATAGCCGCCGTCCTTCCGGGGAGGCGACGTAGTATTCGCGCTTGGGCAGTGCCGTCGCGACGATCTCGATCTGGCGCTCGTTGAAGCCGATCCGCTCGTAGAATTCTCGCGTCCCCGGCTCGCGCGCCGCGCCATTCGGCAGGCAGATCTTGGTCGGGCAGGATTCTTTCAGCACATCGATGATGCCGGAGCGCTCCGCATCCGAGATCGATTGCGTCGCCAGGACGACCGCGCAATTGGCCTTGCGCAGCACCTTCAGCCACTCGCGGATCTTGTCGCGAAAAGTCGGGTGGCCGAGCATCAGCCACGCCTCATCGAGGATAATCAGACTAGGCGCCCCGGTCAGTCGCTTCTCGATCCGACGGAAGAGATAGAGCAGCACGGGGACAAGGCTGCGCTCGCCCATGTTCATCAGCTGCTCGATCTCGAAGGTCTGGAAGGAGCGGAGCGAGAGTCCGTCGCTTTCTGCATCGAGAAGCTGACCCATCGGCCCGTCGACCGTGTAGTGGTGCAGCGCCTCCTTAAGTTCGCGCATCTGCACGCCCGAGACGAAATCCGAGAGCGACCGCCCGTTCGATGACGCCAGCAGCCCGACCTGGCGCGAGATGGCATTGCGGTGGTCGGGCGTGATCGTCACGCCCTGCAGCGCCACCAGGGTCTCGATCCACTCCGATGCCCACGCCCGATCGCCATCGGTGCCGAGTTCGGCAAGCGGGCAGAAGGCGAGCGCCGGAGCACCATCGCCGTCGCTCTCGCCGATCTCGTAGTGATCGCCGCCGGCGGCGAGCGTCACCGGAAGCATGGAGCGGCCCTTGTCGAAGGCGAAGATTTGCGCCCGGGGATAGCGCCGGAACTGCGCGGCGATCAGCGCCAGCAGGGTCGACTTGCCCGAACCGGTCGGCCCGAAGATCAAAGTATGCCCGACGTCGTCGACATGAAGATTCAGGCGAAACGGCGTCGAGCCGCTTGCGACCAGCATCAGCGGCGGCGAGGCAGGCGGATAGAACGGGCAAGGCGCGGTCGGCGCGCCCGACCAGACAGAATTGAGCGGGATCAGGTCGGCGAGGTTGCGCGTGTTGATCAGCGGCTCGCGGATGTTGGCATACCAGTTTCCCGGCAGGCTGCCGAGAAAGGCCTCCGTCGCATTGATCGTCTCGATCCGCGCGCCAAAACCCTCGGCCTGGACGAGGCGGCGGACAGCCTCGGCCTTCTCCCGCAGCCGTGTGTCGTTCTCGTCGAAGAGCACGATGACCGGCGTGTAGTAGCCATAGGCGACGAGTTGCGATGACGCGTGGGCGATCGCATCCTCCGTCTCGGCGACCATCGCCATCGCATCCTGGTCGACCGAGCGCGATTGCGTCTGGAACAACTGGTCGATGAAGGGCCGGACCTTTTGCTGCCATTTCTTGCGCGTGCGCTCGAGCCGGACCCGCGCCTCCTGATCGTCGAGGAAGATGAAGCGCGACGACCACCGGTAGGTGAGCGGCATCAGGTCGAGCGAGTTCAGGATGCCCGGCCAGCTCTCGGCCGGGAAGCCGTCGATCCCGACCACGGCGAGATAGCGGCTATCGACCATCGGCGTGAGGCCATGGCTGAACTCGGCCGTTGCCAGCCAGTCGAGATACATCGGGATCTCGGGCAGGCGCACCGGATGGTTCTCGCCGGTGATTGAGAAGCGGATGAACTGGAACAGCTCGTCATAGCGGGCGGTCTGGAAGCCGCCCCGCTCCTTGACCGACTGCGTGACCATGCGGCGGATCGAAAGCACGTTGCCGAGATACTGCTCGACCTCGCGGATCGAGGTCTGAAAGTTTTCCAGCACCGTGTCGGCATAGCGCGCCGTCCGGCTCTCGCTGTCGGAATAGACATACCGGGCTAGACCCGAGCGCCGTCGCTCCGGAGGACGCCAGGTAAGGATCAGCGCATGACGGCTCTCGAAATGTCCCCTCCCCTCCTCAAAATGGGCACGACGCTCGTCGTC
>NZ_RZSW01000777.1:0-2179 GCF_003997375.1 Mesorhizobium sp. M5C.F.Ca.IN.020.29.1.1
CCGGCGGTGTCGGCCTCATGCTCGCGGCGCTGCCGCTTTAGAACCATATTTGAGCGCAAGCAGGCGTTTTTCAACGCAGCTGGCCAGTCACGGCGATAAAGCGGCGGTCCAGTCCTTCAAATCCCTGGCTGAAGCGTTGCACGAGCACGGCAAGCACTGCCGGTTTGCCGTCCGGGGTGAATGCATAGGATTCCGACAGGCTGTAGGAGGTCGGGCAATTCCTCGAGGCGGGCACGGTCTTGTCCTCATGCAGCAGTTGGAACGGCTTGCCATCCTGTGCCTGCAGCGTCAGGCGGAAACCGAACGCCTTGCCGGCCGTGGCGCCCTTGCTGCTCGTCGAAACTCGACGAGCAATCCATCGTGCTGTCGGCAAGTATCTGGTGGAGCTGGATGATCGAGATGCCGAGCTCGTCATAGGTCGGCGAAAGCCATTTCTGCGAGACCTGGTCGAGGCGCGCAATGTCTTGGTAAGCGACCATGTCGTCCGGAAAGCTGAACCTGTCAAAGGCCGTCCGCTCGCCGCGCGCCGCTGGCATATTGGGCGAGGATCGGCGCCGCCTGCGCGGCAGCCTGTGCCCTCGCCTGATCGAGAGTGAGCGTCGGTTTCGTCGACGATGCGGATCGGCTTACCACCGACGAACTCATCGGTGCGGGTGTCGATGATTTCGATCTCCGACCAGCCCGAATTCGAAGCACCGGCGTCGAGCGTGCCGTACTGTTCGAAGGCGAAGTAGGTACCGTCCGGCGAAAAGCCGATAAATGCGCCGTGCCGCCGCATCGCCGGCCTGAGCGGCGGAAGCGACCATCGAGAGCATCGCCGCCAATACGGCAGATCCAACCTTACATCGCAAGTTCATTGCGCCTTGTCCCCAATTATGACCCCACACCCCAATTATGACCCGAGACCATCGTGCCGGGTATTTGCGACCAAGGCGAGAACGCCAAAAGACGAAATTGCATATGCTTGCAAAAACAGCATACGCTATTCAAAGACAGCAGACATTCCTGGGGAGGAAGCCGGATGGCGTCACGCTACCACGAGGTCTATGACGGCTGGAAACGCGACCCGGAAAAATTCTGGGCGAATGCGGCCAAAGCCATCGACTGGTTCACACCGTTCGACACGGTCTTCGATCCGAATGCCGGCGTCTATGGGCGCTGGTTTGGCGGCGCCTCCTGCAACACCTGCTTCAACGCCGTCGACCGCCACGTGACGGGTGGCCGCGCCGATCAGATCGCGCTGATCCATGACAGCGCGATTTCCGGCACGATCAGGAAATTCACCTATGCCGAACTGAAACGCGAGGTGGTCGCGCTGACGTCGGTGCTGAAGAACCGCGGCGTCCAGAAAGGCGATCGGGTCATCATCTATATGCCGATGGTGCCGGAAGCGGCGTTTGCCATGCTTGCCTGCGCCCGCATCGGCGCCGTGCATTCGGTCGTCTTCGGCGGCTTTGCCTCGCACGAGCTCGCCACGCGCATCGACGATGCCAGGCCGAAGCTGATCATTTCCGCCTCTTGCGGCCTGGAACCCGGGCGCGTCGTCGCCTACAAGCCGCTGCTCGACAAGGCGATCGAGATGTCGCGGCACAAGCCCGAGGCCTGCCTCATCCTCCAGCGCGACCAGCTGCGCTGCGAGCTCAAGGAAAACCACGACATCGACTATGCCGACGCCGTCGCCCGCGAGCGGGCCGCAGGCGCCAATGTCGACTGCGTTCCAGTGCTCGCCACCGATCCGCTCTACATCATCTACACGTCCGGAACGACCGGCCAGCCCAAAGGCATCGTGCGCGACAATGGCGGCCACATGGTTGCGCTGAAATGGTCGATGGAGAACGAATTCGGCGTCAAGCCGGGCGAGGTGTTCTGGGCGGCTTCCGATGTCGGCTGGGTGGTCGGCCATTCCTACATCGTCTACGGCCCGCTGCTGCATGGCTGCACGACCGTCATGTTCGAAGGCAAGCCGGTCGGCACGCCCGACGCCGGCACCTACTGGCGGGTGATCGCGGAGCATGGCGTCGTCGCGCTGTTTACCGCGCCGACCGCCTTCCGCGCCATCAAGGGACAGGATCCCAAGGGCGAATTCGTCCCGAAATACGACCTGTCGAAATTCCGCACGCTGTTCCTCGCCGGCGAGCGCGCCGATCCGGAAACCATCAAATGGGCGGAGCAGAAACTG
>NZ_RZSW01000778.1:0-2175 GCF_003997375.1 Mesorhizobium sp. M5C.F.Ca.IN.020.29.1.1
GCCTTTATGCAGCGAGGAAATTTTTAGGGCAGTAGGGGAATAGGGCAGTGAGGGAGTAGGGAAGTGCAGTTTGTCGGATGCCGAATTTTGACCTCCCCCTACTGCCCTACTGCCCTACTGCCCTACTCCCCTACTCCCCTAGCCCATGTCCCGCCATCCGCTCCAGCGCCCTGACCAGCGCCGAGTGATCCTCCTTGGCGCCGCCATTGGCCGCGCAGGAGTTGAACAATTGCTGAGTCGTCGAGGTGTTGGGCAGCGAAACGCCGAGCGATTTGGCCCCTTCCAACGCCAGGTTAAGATCCTTCTGGTGCAGTTCGATGCGAAACCCCGGCGAAAAGCTGCGCTTGATCATGCGTTCGCCATGCACTTCGAGGATGCGCGATGCGGCGAGCCCGCCCATCAGCGCCTGACGCACCTTGGCCGGGTCGGCCCCGGCTTTTGATGAAAAAACAAGCGCTTCGGCGACCGCTTCAATGGTCAACGCAACGACGATCTGGTTGGCGACCTTGGTGATCTGGCCGACGCCATTGGGGCCGACCAGCGTGATGTTCTTGCCCATCTTTTCGAACACCGGCCTGGCGCGCTCGAAGGCCTTTTCCTCGCCGCCGACCATAATGGTCAGCGACGCGGCCTTGGCGCCGACCTCGCCGCCCGACACCGGCGCATCGAGATAGTCGCAGCCGAAGTTGTTAATCTTCTTGGCAAAAGCCTTGGTCTCGATCGGCGAGATCGAGCTCATGTCGATGACCAGCTTGCCTTCGGTCAGCCCGGCAGCGACGCCGTTGTCGCCGAACAGCACATCGGCCACCTCAGGCGTGTCGGGAACCATGGTGACGATGATATCGGCCGTTTTCGCAACGGCGTTGTGGCCGGAGACGGTCTTCAGACCCTTGGCGACGAGATCGGCCGGCGGTTTCGAGCGGTGATCGCTGGCAACGACGATGTAGCCCGCGTCGAGCAGATGCCCAGCCATCGGCGCGCCCATGATGCCGAGGCCAATGAAACCGATGGTGTCCATTGTTGTTCTCCGTTTCAATAATCCCCGGCCTGCCCTACGCCAATCCCCGGCCTGCCCTACGCCGCCGCACTGCCCTGCCCTGCAAATTTCCTGAACCAGCCCAGTCCGGCTTCCGTGCCGGCCTTCGGCTTGTATTCCGCCCCGACCCAGCCGGAATAGCCGATACTGTCGATGTGGTTGTACAGAAAAGGAAAATTGATCTCGCCCGTCCCCGGCTCATGACGGCCGGGATTGTCCGCAAGCTGGATATGCGCAATGCGGTCGAGGTTTGCCTCAATGGTGCGGGCGAGATCCCCCTCCATGATCTGCATGTGGTAGATATCGTATTGCAGGAACAGGTTCTTCGAGCCGACGCGGTCGATGAGCGCCAGAGCCTGATCCGAATAGTTCAGGAAGAAGCCGGCAATATCGAGCGTGTTGATCGGCTCGATCAACAGCCTGATGCCGGCCTGCTCCAGCTTCTCCGCCGCGAACGCCAGGTTTTCGGCGAAGACGTCTTCCAGCACACTCCGGTCGACGCCCTCCGGCGCAATGCCGGCGAGGCAGTTGACCTGTTCGCAGCCCAGCGCATGCGCATAGGTGATCGCCTTGGCGACGCCGTGCCGGAACTCGGGAACGCGATCCGGCAACACGGCGATGCCGCGCTCGCCCTTGCCCCAATCGCCGGCTGGCAGGTTGAACAGCACCTGCGTCAGGCCGTTCTTCTTCAACCTCGCCGCAACCACCTCCGGCGCATGGTCATAGGCGCCGATATATTCGACACCTCTGAAGCCGGCGTGGGCGGCGGCTTCGAAGCGGTCGAGAAACTCGTGCTCGCCAAAGAGCATCGAAAGATTGGCTGAAAAACGCGGCATTCTTTTTTCTCCGTAGAGTCTAATCAAGCATGACGATCGCCGTGGGGGCATCCTCGTGGCTCTCGGCAAGCTCCTCGAATTCGGTGATCTTGTCGATTTCGGTGCCCATCGAAATGTTAGTGACGCGTTCGAGGATAAATTCGAGCACGACGGGAACCTGGTGCTCCTTCATCAGGCGCTGCGCCTGCTTGAAGGCGCCGGCGAATTCCTCCGGCCTGCGCACCCGGACCGCCTTGCAGCCCATCGCCTCGGCGACGGCGACATGGTCGACGCCGTAGCCAGCTTCAGGGTCGTCCTTCCGGT
>NZ_RZSW01000779.1:0-2167 GCF_003997375.1 Mesorhizobium sp. M5C.F.Ca.IN.020.29.1.1
GCGTAGCGGAGCGAATCGCGCAGACCGAAGGCGGCCCCAACGGCGGTGACGCTGATCGTCGCCGGCCCCGGACTGCCCATCACAACCGCCGATACCAGCACAAGCACGAGCAATTGCGGCCATAGATACGGGTGGGATAGAACTTGTCCGGCCATGCGTCATCCCCCGCATCGTGCGTCGATGCAGGGACGGTACGGCAGGCAGCGCCGAGCGTCTTGAACGATCGTGCAAACTCGTCCGCGGCCGGGTGTCCTTGACGCATCCACTGCTGAATGTCCTGGGACACGCAAGCAGTCAATTCACACGCGGCTACGCACTCGCGCTGTCGAGCTCGGCGATATCGTCTGGGCTGAGCTTCAACGATGCGGCGTGAACGAGGCTGTCGACCTGGTCCAGCGTCGTGGCGCTGGCGATTGGCGCGGTGACGCCGGGCCGCGCGATCACCCAGGCGAGCGCCACTTCCGCCTGCTTGGCCGAGTGACGCGCCGACACAGCGTCGAGTGCCGCCAGGATGCGCATGCCGTGCGCGTTGAGATAGCGCTTCACGCCGTCGCCACGCGCGCTTTTGCCGAGATCAGCTTCGCTGCGGTACTTGCCGCTCAAAAAACCCTTGGCGAGGCCGAAATAGCTGATGACGCCGAGATCCTCGGCCATGCACAGATCGCGGAGCGGCCCATCGAAGGAGGCGCGATCATAGAGATTGTATTCCGGCTGCAGCACCGCGTAGCGCGGCAGGCCCCGCAGGCTTGCTACGTCGAGCGCGGCGCGCAACTGGCCGGCATCGAGATTGGAGGCGCCAACGTGGCGGATCTTGCCCTTGGCGAGCAGTTTTTGGTAGGCGCCGAGCGTTTCCTCGTAGGGGGTCGTCGGATCCGGCCAGTGCGACAGATAGAGATCGACGACATCGGTCTGCAGCCGCTTCAGCGACGCATCGATGGCCTTTTCGACATAGGCGGCGGAGAGGTCTTTCCTGCCCTGTCCCATATCCGACCCGACCTTGGTGATCACCACGACCTTGTCGCGGTTGCCGCGGCTCTTCATCCATTTCCCGATGATGGTTTCGGATTCGCCGCCTTTGTTGCCGGGAACCCAGCGCGAATAGGCATCCGCCGTGTCGATGGCGTTGAGACCGGCGCCGACGAAGCGGTCGAGCAGGTCGAAAGAGGTTTTCTCGTCGGCGGTCCAGCCGAAGACGTTGCCGCCCAGGACCAGCGGCGCGATGGACAGGTCGGTTTGACCGAGACGACGTTTCTGCAAGACTGATCTCCGTGGGGAATGGAAAGGAGCGGGCGAAAAGCCCGGGCTTAACTAGGTCTCACCGCGCCGAGGTCAAAGGCCCGGCTGTCTTTTCCGATGGACCAGCGCTTCACAAAGGCGCGACTCGCCGCGCTCCAAATGTCTACTGGCTTTGGCGCCGGTATTCACCAGGCGGCAGTCCGACCACGCGGTTGAAAAGCCGGCTGAATGAGGCCGTATCCCGGTATCCGACCTGGTAACATATTTCCGAAATGCCGAGTTTGGTGCTTTCAAGAAGTGTTTTCGCGGCCTCAAGGCGCCGGTCTTGAATCCATCGGCCAGGAGTGGTGTGCAATTCATCGGAAAACCGGCGCGCCAGCGTTCGCGGCGACAGGCCGAGTTGCGCTCCAAGGAAGGCAAGGTCGAGCGCTCCGAGCTGTTTTCTGGATAAGGCTTCGAGCTGGTCGCGGAAGGGCTCTTGCGTGGGCAGCAGATCGGTGAGCGGGAACTCGTAGGGCGTCTGGATCTGCCGCGACGGCGGCAGCACCAGCAATTTGTGGACCAGGCGCTCCTCCCTGGCGAAACCAAGATCCCGCAGAAGCGCCTTGCCGAGCTCCAAGCCTGAAAAACCGCCGCCGCAAGTGTAGATCCGTCCGTCCCCGATCAGCACACGTGACGCGTCCCAACGCACCTTCGGAAAGCGGCGCTGAGCATCGGTCTTCAGCCACCAGGAGATCGTCGCGCGCTTTCTGTCGAGAAGACCGGCGTCTGCCAGGAAGTAACCGGCCCCGCAATGCGCAGCGATGATGGCGCCGTCGCGTTGCGCGCTTGCGATAAGCGGCGCGGCGTGGCGGCTCTCTTCCTCCAGCGCGGCAACAAGCTCCGGGATTTGCATGCCGGGCATGGCTAGCAGGACCAGCAGGTCCATGCG
>NZ_RZSW01000077.1:0-16561 GCF_003997375.1 Mesorhizobium sp. M5C.F.Ca.IN.020.29.1.1
CCCCCAGGATCCGGTGCGCATCGGCGATCGAGGCGAAATACTCGTTCATCAGCGGTGTCAGCCTGCCGCGGACGGGGGCCGACGAGGCGACACCGAACAGGAACGTCCTGGTGAAGCCGGTATAGACCAGTTCGCCGCTCAGAAGCCGTCCGGCATCGGTGTAGCCGTCGTTGGCGACGGCGCCATTCCTAATGGCGATGATGTCGGTGGTGGTGGAGCCCATGTCGACGAACAGGGCATCGCCGGCGAGTGTCGCCACCAACGACGCTGTCGCGTGCCAGTTGGCGGAGGCCACGTCGCTGCTCAGCCGCGCTGCCTGCTCGACCCCGACAAAGCCGGAGGGCCCGGCATAGATCAACTTTTCGCCTGCGAAACGGGTTGAAATCTCATCCAGGAGAGCCGCGACGCCGGCGTCGCGGGACGGAAAGACATCCGCCAGTTCGCCGGTCATGGTGAATGCGTTGAGGTCGGCGCCGGCATAGATCGGAGCCGATTCCTCGAATGCCGAGGTTAGGGTTTGGAGCCCTTGCCAGAGCGGCGTAGCGATCGTTACTGCCTCGACGATGCGGCCGTCTTGCGCTCGCGTCACCTTCAGATGGGCGCCGCCAATATCGAAGCCGGCAGCGATGCTCTTTCTTTTTTCCACACTTCAAGCTTTCATCACAGTTGGTCAGGGGCAGTTGGTCAGCGAGAAAAGAGCGTTGCGTATCATTCCGGTTCTCGACCTGAAGGGCGGCGAAGTGGTCCGCGCCCAGCAAGGAAAACGCGATCGCTACAGGCCGATCGTTACGCCGCTCAGCCAAACTTCCGATGTCATCGCGGTCGCCGAAGGCCTGCGCGGGCTTTACCCCTTTCCGACCTTCTATATCGCCGATCTGGATGCCATCGAAGGCGGAATCCCAAACAGTGGGGCGCTTGCCCGGCTGAAGGCGATGGCGGAGCCGCCGGAGCTTTGGGTCGATGCCGGCATCGCCAACGAGAAAACACTTTCGGCGGCACTTGCCAAATCCTGGCTTTGCCCGGTGCTGGGATCCGAATCGCAGCAGGACGACGCGCTGTTGCGGCGTTTTTGCGATCATCCGGACCTTATCCTGTCGCTGGATTTCTTCGACGACGGGTTTCGCGGTCCGGCATCATTTCTCAACGAGCCGGAGCGCTGGCCGCAAAGGGTGATCGTCATGACATTGGCCAAGGTCGGCTCCGCCTCCGGTCCCGATTTCACGCGGCTCGAGGCGATCAAGGCGAAGGCTGGAAGCCGCTCCGTCATCGCGGCCGGCGGGGTGCGCAACGAGGCTGACATTCGCGCCCTTTCGTCACTCGGTATCGCCGCCGCGCTGGTCGCGACCTCGCTGCATGACGGCACGCTCACGCCCCGGCACCTCGCAACGCTTGGTGCCTGAGGTTCGCGCGGCTCTTGCCTTCTCCCCTTGTGGGAGAAGGTGGCCGAGCCCACGGGTCTTGCCTCCGGCAAGCCCGAGGACAGGCTCCGCTCGGTCGGATGAGGGGAGTTCCAGCTTGGCACCGCCGGCGATCCTTCCAGCACCCCTCAACCGTCTTGGCGCTGCGCGCCAATCCACCTTCTCCCACAAGGGAGAAGGCAAGATCGGGTCCGATTCCTAAAGGCCCAGAAGCTTTTTCAGGCGGCGCAACAGACCCTCGGGCTCCGCCGAGGGTTTTGCCTGTGCGGGGCTGTCTCTTGTCTAAGCCGCGAACGGATGCTTCACCTGGTCCCGCTTATCCGTGGCCTCGGCGGCGGTCGGCGTTCCTGCGACGGCGCGCTGGATGGCTTCCTTCGTCGCTTCGTAATTGTACTTCTGGATCTTGGCGTCGTCGGCGGCGTCCCAGTGGATGAAAACGCCGACGCAGATGAACAGATCGTCCGCCTCGTTGGCGGGAATGATCCCCTCGGCGACGCTGTCCTGTACGGCCTTTGCAACCGCATGCTGCGCCGGGCCGAACATCTGCACGGCCTGCTTGGCTCCCTTGATCGTGACCTTGTTGAACATCACGGTGTTGGGCTTGCACTGAAGATTGGGCGCGATCACCGCCAAAAGCGAGGTAAAGCCGTCCTTGTTGTTGGTCAGCGCGTTGCAAAATGCTGTTTCGACCGCGCTCCCCCGTGGGCCGATGAGCAGGTCGACATGCGCCACTTCGTTGCCGTCTCCTACCAGCGATTCACCGACCATTACTTTCGAGATCTTTGCCATGCCAATTCTCCTCCAAGACACAGTTATGGTGTCCAAAGACGCCGCAAACCGAGCGAGCGCTCGATGGACAGCTATCCTTGTTGGCAGCGCCCGGAGATCCGGACCGGTTGGCTGGATAGCCGCGGAAAGCCCAGCTTCCGCTCCCGAAAGTCAACCACCAACGTTGCGATTATGCAAGCTGAACGCCGAGGGTGTGGACTAAAAGAGTAGCCACGGTCAGGTCGGCCGAGGTGCCGGGGTTGACGTTGTTCGCCTTCAGCCGGCGGTCCAGTTCCATGAGCAGACGAATGCGTGACGCCTCGTCGTCATTGGCATGCAGCGCGGCTTCAACGGCAAAAGCTTCCTGGCGCGCCTGATGTGCGGCTTCAGCGCCATGGTTGCGCGCCACATGACTGTCCGGGAAGCCGGCGAGAAACGCCATATAGGCGAACACCGTTGGCCACATGCCGCCTTCGCCGCGCGCCAAGGCCGCTTGCAAAGCCGCAAGCCCGACGCCGAACACGTCGCCGAAACCGGTGACATACTGGCGGGCGATCATGTCGCGGTCGGCCGCCTCCCGCATGGCTTCGAGCAGATGAACTTTTGGCTCCTGCCGCACATCGTTCGTCGCCTCTCCGAGGCCGCCCGGCGCGGCGGCGACGATCGCCTCGAACACCGCCCCGGTATCGTCCATGCTCATCGCGCGCAGCACCGCGTCGAGATTGTCGTGCAGTAGACTGTCGTGTTCTTGGGCGCCCGCCATTTCGGCGGCGCACAGCAGTGGCCCTGCCAAAAGGATGATACCGAGATTGGTATTGGTCGCGACTGCCAGACGTGTCGCGCGGACTGCTTCCAGCATGCGCTGTCCGACCGGCAGTCGCGGATCGGTCAGCGGCGCGGACGAGACCTCTGCGCTCGTCATGAACTGCGCGGCGGACATGCCGTGCCCGTCGGCGAATAGATGGACATTGCCCGGTTTCAGCGCCTCGATCTCCATCCGGCAGGCGTCCTTATAGGCAGCCCGGAGGCGTTCTCGCGAAAGCGCCATGCCGTCGGTCACGAATTCGCCGGCGCAGTGAGGCGGCAGGGTCGCGCTGCCGCCGCCTCGGTACGATCGGCCAGGAATTTCAGCAGGGCGTCGGCAATCGCATCGGTGATGTTCACCGCGACGACCGATTGGAGCCCGGACCAGGCGGGCATGCTGTTGACCTCCAGCACGAACAGCTTGCCGTCGGCCGCCGGCACGATATCGACGCCGGCGAAATCCGCGCCCATAGCGGCGGCGGCGGCTTTTGCCAGCGCCGCTAATTCGGTTTCGCCGTGCCCTGAGACTTGCTCGGGCACTGCCCCGCGATTGACGTTGGTGATCCAGTCGTCGCCACGCCGGCTCATCATCGCCAGGACTTCGCCGGCGCAGACGAAAACGCGAAAATCGCGGAAAGGAGGGCCGGGACGCGGCACGTAGTGCTGGAGATAGTAGACGCCGTTCACCTCGTCCTCGGCGGGGAGATCGGACAGTGTTTCGATCAGCCTGATGCCGCGACCCTGTGCGCCGAAGAGCGGCTTCAGCACCAGCGGCGTAAACGGCAGTTCGCGTCCGGCGATCGCTTCGGCCATGGCACGTCCCTCGACCGCGAATGTCGGCGGCGTCGGCAGGCCGGCATCCTTCAGCAGGAAGGTCGTCATCGACTTGTCGACGCAGCGTTCTATCGCCTGTGCGGAATTCCACACCGGAATGGAAAGCTTGCCGAATGCGTGCAGCACGCCGAGGCGGCGGGTGACCGCTTCGAACGACCCGGCGGCGATCGAACGGACCAGCACGGCGTCGGGCAGCGCGCCGTCGAAGCCGGGGATCGACAGTCCGCTCGGGCTGCCGGTGTCGAACGCGATCGCCGCCAGCGGCACGGTTGCGACCACCGCGCCGCGCCAGTCCAGCCTTGCCGCCAGGCCCTTGGCGCGGGCGTCCGAGACGTCGCTGACGACCAGGATGCGGGGGATCATGTCACGCCTCGGATACCGGATATCGAAGGCGCGAGCGGGCGGCCCGGCAGGCGGATGAACGAGGAATCCATTGCAGAGCCATGGTCTAACCGAGGCTCCGTTCGAGCATCTGCAGATCACGCTCGCCGGCGCGAAACGTATCGCCGGTTTCGATCGCCGTGACGATCACTTCGGCCGGGCTGAACAGCAGCGGATCGATGGCATAGAAATCGCCATTGAACCGCTTGAAGACCTCGGCGAAGGGGTGGCCGTGGTCCCGCGAGGCGCGGCTCGGCAGTCGCTCCGCAAGCTCGCTGGCGTCTTTCGACGAGCCTTTGACGAACAGCTGGACGCTGCCGCCATAGATGATGGCGTCGTTGGTTCTGCCCATGGCGGTCAGGAAATCCGGATGGGGGGCGGGGATAGGCGCCGTGCCGATGCCGTCGACAACGTTCTCCAGCGGAAATTTGAGATCGTTGGTCTTGTGCAAGGCAACCTCGAGCGCGCGCGCAACGATCTGCACGCCGCCCGCAAGGCTTTGTGTCGGCGCATAGAGGAAGGTGAGCTTTTCGGTTGGCAATCCGGTTGCCCTGCCGACCTTCTCAACGATCGCCTGGGGCGGCGGTTCGGCGGTCTCCAGGATAAGCACAGCGGATGACGCAGTGTCGCGATAGGAAAGTGCTTCGAACAGCGGTTCGACGCGGGCGAGCGCCCGCGCCGGTCCCGATCCCATGGCGAAATAGCCTTGGCTCGACAGGTTCCAGCCCGCATACTGGCTGCCCAGGCAGGCAAGCACCGGCTGCGAGGACCGCACTTCGATGGTGAACGGCCATTTCTGCGACCCACGGTCCATGCACACCGAAATGCTGCCGAGCCCGCCCATCGCGGCTTCCGCCATGTGCAGCCCGGCCTCGACGCCGCCGGCGGCCTTGGCGCCGGCATCGATCAGGCACTCGCCCAATGGCCCCCTGGAAACGCCGATGCGCAGGCGTTCGGCGTTGCCGATCATGCCGTCGATGATGCGCTGCGCATTGTCGTTCAGGAATGCCGAACCGTCTTTCATGTCCGGTCTCCTTCCCATTGATGTTGCAATCGGCTGGCTTGTCCCTTGATGAGCCGCTTGGTCAGATCGGCGCTCGGACCGCGCGCGAAGATGGTGCAGACCGGATCGCCAGCAATCAGACGGGTGCCGGGCGACTGATGGTCGGCAGTCCATTCAGGCCAGGCAACCGATGGAAACCGGGCGATCGACGCCGCGGCATAGGTCACCATCGACGCCATCGAATCGACGAAACGCGGCAGGCGGTAGGCCCTGCCTGCCGCGGCGCGCAAATGCGCTTCGATCAATGGCGCGTCGGCATCGTCGAAAATGTCGAGCGTGGCGCCTGGCCTCGGATTGATCTCGATGAGCTTATAGCCATCCGGTCCGCGAATGAGATCGGCGCTGCACAATCCAACCAGGCCGGCGCGGCCCGCCAGACCTGAAAGCCAGCCGCGGATCATCGCCGCCTGCCTGCGATCGAACCGTCTCAACCGCACGGCGCCGCCATAGCGATAGGGCGTTGCCGGGGCGGGCGACGCCCATTGTTGGCTGAAGCCGACGATATCAGCGGTTTGGCCGTCGCCGACGAACAGGGCCGAGATGCTGCGGCCGGGAACAAAGCGCTGGAAATAGCGGCCGCCAGGAGCCTGACTCTGTAATACCGAGGTTTCTCCGGCGGCCCGCCTGATATGCGCGCCGCCGGCGCCGCCCGCGGTCTTGACCACCCAGTTCTCGGGATCGGGCGGTCGGTCCCATCGGAATTGCGGATGCGGAATGCCGAGCTCGGCGCAATCGGCGGCCAGCAGTTGCGGGTCCTTGATCCTGCGGATCGCCCCACCGCTATTGCCGGCGAGCGGAAAATGGCGCGCGATCACATCGACGGTCTCCGTCATCCGCTCGAAGCCAGAACCCAGGACGATGGCGACCGGCTGGTCGTCTCCTGCCAATTGCTGAAGCGTCTCGATGATGCGCTCGCCGTCGATGCCGCCCTGCAGGTCGCCCGGCAGCATCGTCGCGCGTTCGGCAAGCGCGACCGTGTCCGTGTCGCAAAAGAAATCGGCGACCAGCGGACGATAGCCGGCGCGGCGCGCAGCGGCAGCCAGCGCCCGGCCTGAAATCGCCGCGATCAATAGAGATCCGGCGTTATTTGGCGATCTCGCGGGCAAGGGAAAATGCTTCCTGGAAATCGAGCGTGATGGTTTTTTCGGCTTCGATCATTCTTTTGAAGAGGCCGAATTCGACCTTGTATTTTACATTGCCGATGGCAAGCGGACCAATGCCGACAGCTTTTGCCGCTTCGAGGGGATCGCTATTGGCATTGACGGCCACGCCTTCGATGCCGGCCGGCGGAACCGCATTGACGTCGGCGGCAATGAGCAGGCCGTCGCCTTTCAACTGCGCTTTCGAGACCACCTGGACGCCGGCCTTGGCGCACGCCAGGATCACCTCGCTCGCCTCGACCAGCTTCGTTTTGCGGGCGTCGCTCGATCCGTCAGCCGCATCTACGGCGATGTTGAATCGACTTTCTATCTCGGCCGCGATCTGCTTGACCCTTTCGATGCCGTCATGCCCGACAAGCGTCACCCCCGCGCCTTCCCTGGCGGCGATGACGGCAGTGCAGAAGCCGACGACGCCGGTGGCGCCGAAAACAGCGATCCTCGTGTCCCTCAGTCCGCGCTCGAATTTCTTCTCCAGCGCTTTTTCGACCTTGGCCACCATCGCCGCGGCCGTGGTGAATGAGCCGGCCGGATCGGCGAATACCGAAACCTGGAAAGGCGGCACCATCGCTCTTCGCGCTGCGTCGAACATGTCGAGCGCCAGCGAGGCGTCCTTGCCGGCGATGAAGATGCCGGTATCGACGCCCGCATCGGGCGGGCGCGAAAAGATCGCGTCCTGCACGAGGCCTGTCACCTCTCCCAGGCTTACACCGACATAGGGGACGACGGCGTCGAAGCCTGCGTCGAGCGCCATGTTCACGTCGAAAGGGCTCATATGCTTCAACGGCGTCAGCATGTGCAGGATATGTTTACGGGCCATTTCTCGCCTTTCTGCTTGAAAGTGATCGCGTTGCCGAGCCGTCAGCTGCCGACGAGATCAAGTTTGGTCGAACTGATCTTCGCGCCGGAATTCCTGCCCTTGACGATCTTGATCTCGATGCTGTCTTCAACTGTCTGCTGAACCGCGCTGACGAAGCTGACTGCGGCGTCTTGCGATGGGGCGAAGGCAAATCCTGTTGGTCCCCACGAGCTTTGGCCGATGCCGACGGCGCCTGCTTCATTGAGACCGTGGGCCACCCTCTCGACCCGCTTGGAGGTGAACACGCCGCCTTGCGCCGGGGCAAAATGGGTGCCGATCAGCATTTGGATCGCGGCGACGGCGGCGCCGAAGGCTGGAAGGTCGTGCTCGATCAAAGCCGGCATGATGCCCATCAGCACCCGCCGGCAGATCTCGCCGCTGGCGGACGCCGGGAAGGGTGGCAGCGAACGAAACGCCGCGATCTCGGCATCGCCATGCAGTCCATGGCCGCCGTGGTCGAGGATCATGATGACGCGCCACTCTTCCGGAAACGGCAGGCGCGCCACGACCGGCGGCGGCCTGCCGCTGTCGTCCTTGCCGGCGTCGACAATGACACCACCGCGTTCGAAACTGCCGATGCCGATGCCGGATCGGCCGCCGCGCTCGAGCAGGGTCGCGTCGCCGCCGATATCGAGAGGTAATTTGTGGAGCGTGCGCAGCGCCGAGGCGACGGCAAGGGCGATCTGCGTGCCGGAGCCCAGGCCGGCATGGCTCGGGATCGACTGTTCGACCACCAGCCGGTGCTGGCCGCGAATGCCGAGATGGCTGCAGAGCGTCGACAAATGCTCGCCGGCGCGACGGCTTTCGGTGCCTTCGACGATGGTCTCGCTGGACCGCGACAGGGTGACGATGGTTTCGGGTTCGCTTAATGGTAGCCCGACGCTGCCAAAGCGGCGGCCGGTATCGCCATTGAGATCGAGGAAGCCGAGGTGCAGGCGGGCGGGCACTCGTATGGTAACAGAATTCGACATCTACCCCCCGATGGGTGCATCATAGACGCATCATGGAAGTTTAGGTGCCCGTCACCATGATAGCTGTTTTCGTCGAAGGGGCAAGCCGGAGAGAGTGCATTCGTTTTATCTGTTTTGGCCCCGGCATGACAGACCGGGCAGTTCGCGGAGATCGAGATGAGCGAGACAGCTAAGGAGAAGGTCTATTCGGAAGCCGAGATTGCTGACCGGCTCGAGAAGGAGCTGCCGAAATGGCGCTACGAGAACGGCTGGATCCGGCGCAAGTACAAGACCCACAGCTGGAAATCGACACTTATGGTCATCAACACGGTCGGCCATCTCGCCGAGGCGGCGTGGCACCATCCCGACATCACCGCCTCCTATGCCTGGGTCGAGGTGCGCCTGATGAACCACGCAGCGAAGGGGATCACCGATAAAGACTTCGAATTGGCCAAAAAGATCGAGGAGGTCGTCCAGTGGCAGCCGGCCAAGGAAGGCGGCGCGCTGGACGGCACCCCGCCGACCGATCAGCGCTTCGCTTACATCAAATATGATTAAGCGCGATCGGAATTTGTTGATAGCGTATGAAAACATTCGCTAATCTGCTGGCAGGCGGGGTTCACGGCCAATCCAGTTTCGTTTAGGATCGGGCCGGCACCAGAAAGTAGCGTAGTGGATGGCGGTTGCTTGGATCGGCAACCGGGAAACGCTGGTCGAGCGCGCGGCTGCACATGCCGCCGCGCTGTTGGGGTCGAGCCGGTGCCCGGTTTTCAGCTTGGATACGGATATACACGGCACCAGGGCGGCGATCGCGCTGGCTGAGCGGGTTGGCGCGGCATACGATCATGCCGCCGATGGCGCGGCACTTTCGCGGGAGACCGCGCTTTTTACCGACAAGGGCGCGATGACCGTCGCGCCCGGCGAGACGCGCCGGCGCGCCGATGTCGTGGTGATTGTGGGCGAACTCCCGCAAATCCATCATGAATTTGTCGGCGAGCTTGCTGAGACGGTTCCCGATCTCTCGGCCAAGAATCAACGCGAAATCTTTCTGGTCGGATCGAAAGGGGCGTCAGCTCCGCCGCTGAACAACGGGCGGACGGCGACGCTCCTTTCCTGCGGCGAGGCAAGCCTCGGCGCGACGCTGGCGGCGCTGAGGGCGCAGTGCAGGGGGCGTCGGACATCGCAACCGGTCTCGAATTTCGACGATTTCGCCAAAGCCCTGGAGGCTGCGCATTTTCCCGTCTTCCTGTTTTCAGGCGGCGCAACCGAAGGGCTGGCGCTGGAGATGCTGCAAGGACTGATCGCCGATCTCAACCGCAAGTCACGCGCATCCGGCCTTCATCTGCCGGCGAACGAAAACGGCTGGGGAAGCGCGCTCGCCTCGACCTGGATGACGGGTTTCCCGTTGCGCACCGGCTTTGCGCGCGGCTTCCCGGAATTCGACCCCTGGCGTTACGATGTCGCGCGGATGATCGCTGCCGGCGAAGCCGACCTGCACCTGCGGATCTCTTCCTCAATTGTCCAGCCGCAGAAGAAAAAGAACCGCATGGCGCTGATTGTGCTGGCGAAAACGCAGGAGCCGATCGCGGGTGCTGCAGTCACCATCGCAATTGGCGAAGCGGGCGTCGATCACGAGGCGGTGGTCTATTCCAGCCGCACCGGTTCGCTAAGGTCGGTCGATGTGCGAGCGGCGTCGGAACTGCCCTCCGCTGCAACTGTTATCCGCCTGGTCGCCAGTCATGTCTCCGCCGAGGCCGCGTTGCCATGCTGACGAAAATCTCGGGCGGCGACATCATCGATCCGGTCAACGGCCGTCTCGGCAAGGGCGACCTCTGGATCAGGGACGACAAGATCGTTGCGGCGCCGGCGGGGGGCGCTGCTGACCGGACCATCGACGCTGCCGGCTGCATCGTGATGGCGGGCGCCATCGACATCCATTCCCACATCGGCGGCGGCAACGTGAATACGGCACGGCTGCTGTTGCCCGAGCAGCATGCCGCGCATCAGGCGCGGCCGGCGACGACGCCGCTCTCCAACGCGGGCTGGTCGACCTTCCAGACCGGCTGCCTCTACGCCAAAATGGGTTTCACGACGGTTGTCGAGCCGGCGATGTCGCCGGGAGCCGCACTTCACACCCACCTCGAACTGGCCGACATCCCGATCATCGACAAGGCGACGCTCGCCATTCTCGGCAACGACGATTTCCTGCTGTCGATGATCCGCGACGACGCCCCCTCAAAGATGATCGAAGACTATGTCGCCTGGACGGTCGCCTCGACGCGGGCGCTTGGGGTCAAGGTGATCAACGCCGGTGCGGCGGCCGCCTTCAAGGAAAACGTCCGCACCTTCTCGCTGGACGACGTCGTGCCTTCCTATGGCGTCAGCTCGCGCAAGATCGTCAAGACGCTGCAGGCGGCCGTCGACAGTCTCGGCGTCCCGCATCCTCTGCATGTCCATTGCAACAATCTGGGCAGCCCCGGATCGGCGGATACGGCGGCCGCGACGATCGCGGCGGCGGAAGGACTGCCGCTGCACCTCGCGCATCTCCAGTTCTACGGCTACGGCACCGAAGGCAAGCGCAGGTTTTCCTCGGCCGCGGCGCGTCTAGCCGAATTGGTCAACGCGACGCCGGAGGTCACCATCGACATCGGCCAGGTAATGTTCGGCCAGACGGTCACTGTCTCCTCCGACGTCATGCGGCAGTTTTCGGCGCGTGGCAGTGCCCACCCGAAGAAATCCGTCATTCATGATGGGGACGGCAATGGCGGCGGCATCGTGCCCTACAGCTATGGCAAGGATTTCTATGGCACGATGCAGTGGGCGATCGGGCTCGAGCTTTTTCTCCTGATCGACGATCCGTGGCGTGTCTTCTTCACCACCGATCATCCCAATGGCGCGCCCTTTACCGTCTACCCGGCTCTGTTCGAGCTGCTGATGAGCCGGGAAGCGCGCGCCGAAATGATTGCCGAACTTCCAAAATCCGCCATGGCGCTGTCCACCCTGGCCGCAATCGACCGTGAATACACGTTCGAGGAAATTGCCATCATGACGCGCGCGGCCCCAGCCAAGCTGCTCGGGCTGACGGATCGGGGCCATCTCGGCGTCGGCGTCACAGCCGACATCGCTGTCTACCGCAGGGACGAGAATATTGCGAAAATGCTGGGGCAGGCGGCGTATGTCTTCAAGGATGGCGCTCTCGTCGTGCAAGATGGGGAGATCACCCATTACCGTTGGGGCAAGGCGCTCAGGCTCAATCCGTCGCCGGACAAGGCGATGGTGCGGCGGCTGGAGGACTATCACCAGCAGCGTTACGGCCTGTCGCTGGACTGGTTCAATTTCCCGGATTCCGCGATAGCGCGCGAACAGCCGTTCGGCGAGGTTGCATGCCGAATGTGAGCGTACATGGCATAACGATCGACGATACCTTTGCCGAGGCCTTCGGCATGCGCGCGACCGCCATCATCATCACCGCGCCGAACCGGAAATGGGCGCGCCAGGCGGCGATCACGATGACCGGCTTTGCCACCTCGGTGATCGGCTGCGGCTGCGAAGCGGCAATCGATATCGAACTGCCGCCATCGGCCACACCGGATGGCCGGCCCGGCTGCCGCGTGATGATTTTCGCGATGGGAACAGACGAGCTGCAGAAACAACTGCTCAATCGCGTCGGCCAGTGTGTCTTGACCTCGCCGGGTTCGGCCTGCTTCGCCGGACTGGAGGGCAGCGCCGAGTTGAAGCTCGGTTCGGCGCTGCGCTATTTCGGCGACGGCTGGCAGATCTCCAAGAAAATCGGCGGCAGGCATTTTTGGCGCGTTCCCGTCATGGATGGCGAATTCCTGTGCGAAGCAACGACCGGGCTGACGAAGGGTGCCGTCGGCGGCGGCAATTTCTTTGTCATGGCTGAAAGCAGCGCCAAGGCCTTGGTTGCTGCCGAGGCCGCCGTTGCCGCGATAGGCCTGGTGCCCGGCGCGATCGTGCCGTTTCCGGGCGGCATCGCCCGTTCGGGTTCCAAGATCGGTGGTAAATACAAGGGCATGATCGCCTCGGCCAACGAAGCCTACGCGCCGACACTGCGCGGTGTTGTCAGGAGTGAGCTCGGGCCCGACATCAACGCCGTCCTGGAAATCGTCATCGACGGCGAGACCAACGATGCCGTTGCCGCCGCGATGAAGGCCGGCATCAAGGCCGTCATCGAGCTTGGGCCGAAGCGAGGCGCGGTTCGCATAAGCGCCGGCAATTACGGCGGCAAGCTCGGCAAGTTCATCTATTCGCTGAAGGATATGCTGCCATGAAGGCGCTGACCTTCACCCTTGTCGCCGAGCCGCCCGAGCGCCTTGACCTGTCGCCGCTGACGCCGGAGCGGCTTGCCGGGATGGAAAGGCGCGATATCGAAAAAGTCCAGATCGGCATGTCGAAGCATGGATCGAAGGTCGGCGATATCTTTCGCGTCGCCGGCAACGATCCGCTGGACATCGTGTTCGAAGGTGGAAGCGCGCGCCTCGACCGCGTGGCGGAGGGCATGCGGGGCGGTTCGGTTCGCGTCGTCGGTAATGCCGGCGCCCAGGCCGGGCGTGCCATGCGCGGCGGCAAACTCACGGTCGAAGGCAATGCCGGTCCGCATGCCGGCTCCGGCATGCGCGGCGGCAGGCTTGAAATAACAGGCAACGCCGGTGATCACCTTGGGGCGCCGCTCGCCGGGGAACTGGCCGGCATGAATGGCGGCGTGCTGATCGTCAGGGGCAAAGCCGGCGCTTTTTCCGCCGACCGCATGCGGCGCGGCCTGATCGCGGTGCTGAAAGGCTCAGGCGACCATGCCGGCAGCCGCATGATCGCCGGCACGCTGGTGGTGGCCGGCGGCACCGGCGAGATGCCCGGCTATCTGATGCGTCGCGGTTCGATCCTTCTCGATCGCGCGCCGAAAAGCCTGTCGCCGAGCTTCGTCGAATGCGGCGCGCCAGAGAGTGTCTTCGCCGCCATCGTCGATCGCCATCTGATCGCCGAGGGTTTTTTGAAACGGCCGCTTCTGGGCAAGGCGCCGCAGAAATATGGCGGTGACAACGCGGTGCTTGGAATGGGTGAGGTTCTTTTCCCTCGCTGAGGCGTTCAGCAGACGGCATTGCGGTTAAGCCGCCGTGGTGATGGCCGGCATGTCTGCTGGGAGGGTTAGCGGCGGTCGTTGGCAATCAGTTTCGTCAGGCAATCACCCGCCTGGCTCTGGGGCATGCCGAGATCTCTGACACTGTCCATGTGGTTGCGGTTCGTGAGAACAAGCGACGTTGCCGGCGAACCCTGCTGCAGCAGGTTCTCTTTGAATCGATCTGCTTGCTGACGGAAAGGCGGCGTCTCATTGGCTCCGACCAGAACCGTCGCCCTGGTTTGAGGATCATGCCGATAGGCAAGAGGTGTAAACATGGCGACTTCCTCATCGGTGATTCCAATCTCGTTGGCGAGAAAGGAGTTCTGGAGCGGTTTCAAATCGTAGAGCCCGCCGAGCAGAAGGACTGCCCGCACATTCGATGGGGTATTCTCGCTGTTGAACAGAAACGTAGAAAGATGTGCTCCAGCCGAATGGCCGCTGACAGTCAGCTCTGCCGGGTTTCCGCCGTGGTCGGCGATATGGGCCAGAACCCACTGCTTGGCGCGGCGCACCTGGTCGACGATCGTAGCCATTCTGACCTTGGGCATCAGAGCATAGTCGACGATGGCGGCAATCGCACCGGCCTGGGTAATCGTCGTCGCCACGTATGAGTAGTCGCGCTTGGAGAACATTCTCCAGTAGCCGCCATGGATAAACATGTGCACCGGCAGGCCGCTTCTTTTGCCCGAGGGAAAGAACAGGTCGATGGTTTCGGTCTGATCCGGCCCATAGGCAACGTCGGCTGTCATTGGAATGGTTGCGCGAACGGCCTCGCTGCGGTGAACGATGTCCTGCACGATTTTGTCAAAATCCGCGACGTGGTCGCGGATGCGAAACGGATCGCTTTGCACTCTTCCTCCGCTCAGATGCTGATGGCGAGGTATTTCGCCTCCATGAACTCGGCAATGCCGTGATGCTGGCCGCCCTCGCGGCCGAGGCCGCTCTGCTTCACGCCGCCGAAGGGTGCTGCCGGATCGGACATCAGGCCGCGGTTGAGAGCGATCATCCCGGCTTCGATCTTGGATGCCACCCGCATTCCACGCGCAAGATCGCGCGTGTAGATGTAGGCGGCAAGACCGTATTCGGTGTCGTTGGCGCGCGCGATGACGTCGGCTTCCGTTTCGAATCTCGAGATCGGCGCCACCGGCCCAAAAATTTCCTCGTGCGCCATCTCCGCCTCGGCCGGGACGTCGCAGAGCACGGTCGGCGGATAATAGTATCCCGTTCCCGAGCCTGCCTTGCCCCCGCACAGCACCCGCGCGCCACGGGCGACAGCATCGTTGACCAGACGGTCGATCTTGTCGACGGCCTTCCTAGTGATCATCGGCCCGCACTCCGTGGCTGCGTCCGTACCAGCGCCGATCTTGAGTGCCGACATCCGCCTGGCGAGGCATTCGTTAAAGGCATCGTAAACGCCGGACTGGACATAGATGCGGTTTGCAGCCGTGCAAGCTTCGCCGGCGTTGCGCATCTTCGCCACCATCGCCCCATCGACCGCCGCGTCAAGGTCCGCGTCATCGAACACAAGGAATGGCGCATTGCCGCCAAGTTCCATCGAACACGAAACCACGTGCTTTGCGGCCTCGGCCAGCAGAACGCGCCCTACACCCGTCGAGCCGGTAAAGGAGAGTTTCCGCACCCGCGGATCGGCCAGCAGCGCGGCCGTCACAGGGCCGGGATTGGAGGTTGTCAGAACGTTCACCACACCTGGCGGAACGCCTGCTTCCTGGTAGAGCGCGGCAAGCGCGTAGGCCGTGAGCGGGGTCTCGCTGGCTGGCTTCAAAATTACGGTGCATCCGGCAGCCAAGGCGGGCGCGATCTTGCGCGTCGCCATGGCGGCGGGGAAGTTCCAGGGTGTGACAAGGATGCAGATGCCGATGGGCTCGTAGTCGACCACGATCCGGTTCGTGCCGGAAGGCGCCATTCCGAATTCACCGGTGATGCGAACGGCTTCCTCGGCATTCCAGCGAAAGAATTCCGCAGCATAGGCGATCTCGCCACGCGCGTCCCTGAGTGCCTTGCCGTTTTCCAGCGAGATCAGGGTTGCGAGCGTCTCGGAACGTTGCGTTATCAGCTCGAAGCAACATCTGAGGATTTCGGAACGCTTGCGGGGTGCCGTTGTGCGCCAGCCATCGGCGGCCTTGGCCGCAGCCTCCACGGCCGCCGCGGCATCTTCGATTGTCGCATCGGGAACGGCGGCGATCACTGCCTCGGTGGAAGGGTCCACGACCTGGATTTCCCTGCTGTCGGCGGATTGCCTCCATTGGCCACCGATATACAAGCCGTGGGAAAATCTATGGAAGTCGGCAGTGTCCTGCTCGTCCTCCAGCACCTGATGAGATATGTTCATGGCCTGCTCCTCGATTGCTCACACGACGTAGGTGGCGAGGTCGCCATCATAGGCAGCCTGGATCAGGCCCCGCATGGCTGCCAGATCGAATGGACGCGGATTGTTCTTGATGAGACGGTCAATGCCGAGCGCCTGTTCGGCCGTCCAATCGAGCTTGTCGGCGGGAAGTCCGAGCTTGGCCAGCGTAGGCGTGATCCCGATCGCTCCAAACAGCCGGCCGATCTCGTCGATCGCCGCGTCGGCCATCTCACCGGTACTCCGGTCCCTCCCGTCGAGACCAAGGGCAAGGCCGATCTCGGTCATCTCGGCGGCCGCGGCGACCCGGTTGTACTTCATGACATACGGCAACATGGTGGCGACACCCAGCCCATGCGCGGTGTGGGTAACGGCTCCGATCGGATATTGCACCGCGTGCGCCGCCGCAGTTCCGGCCGTACCGAACGCGCAGCCGGCTGCAAGCGCGCCCATCATCACTTCGGCCCGAGCGTCCTCGTCGGCGGGGTCGCGGTATGCCTTCTCGAGACTGCGGCCAAGCAGCTTGATCGCGAGCAGCGCAAAATGATCGGTCAGCGCGCTCTTGCCGATGAAGACATGCTGTTGCGGCAGGTTGGGGTCAGTTCCGCGCCTGACGGCGGTAAAAGCCTCGATCGCATGTGTCAGCGCGTCTGCGCCCGCGATCGCCGTCAGTCCCGGGGGACATGTCATCGTCAGTTCCGGGTCGCAGATGGCGGCTGCCGCAATCAGATGCGGGCTGGAGATGCCTATTTTCATGGTGCGATCCGGATCGGAGATCACCGCGACAGGTGTCACTTCCGAGCCGGTGCCGGCTGTCGTTGGCAC
>NZ_RZSW01000780.1:0-2166 GCF_003997375.1 Mesorhizobium sp. M5C.F.Ca.IN.020.29.1.1
GCTATAAACCTTGCGGCAGCGGGAGGCATCTTCGTCCCGGCGAGCAGTGTCCTTTCCATGCGGCACCTGATGGATTCGGGCAGCCGCGACAGACAGCCTTTGACAGGCATTTTCACACTCAGGCAGGCCGAGGTTGCCCAAGCGCTCCGGCGCGGCAAGGCGAACAAGATTATCGCCTACGAACTGAACCTGCGCGAAAGCACCGTGAAGGTCCACATCCGGAATATCATGAAGAAGCTGAAGGCGACCAACCGCACGGAAGTCGCCTACAAGGTCAACGATCTCCTCGCCGAGGGAACTCTGGCTGAAGAGTGGACCGGGCATAACACTGCCCGCCTTGGGTGAATTCCGCGGGCTGTGTTCGAGGTTTTCGGCACGATCGGCAGTATTGCCTAGCTGACTGTGCGGGTTGATTGCTACTGCGGAATCGGCCGCTCAATCTGCGATCTAAGCAGGCTCGGGGAAGGTGTGTCTGCCTACCCATCCTATGGCCTCCTCGATCGTATCGAAATTCTTGTGCTGCCCGCTCAGCAGCCCGAACCCCGTCTCGAGGAACCATTGATCTGGGTGAGGACCGCCACCAGTTGGTCACGTTTCCTATTCGGGATCTCGTATTCGACCATCAGGTGATCGCGAAAGACGTTCTGGGTCGGTTGGTTGACCTCCCGTTGGTCCTCGGGATCAACCCGTGATCTGCATCCGTCGGCCACTGCTTATCGATCGGCTATGGGCGGGGAAGTAGCTGTCTTCGAAATCAGCGGGTTCGAATGTGGACGAGTTTAATCGGAAGGGCCTCGGCCGAAGCCCGTGCCGCTTATCCAACGCTACCGCAGGCTTTGGAAAGTGACCGCACAAGCCCGAATGACGATATGTCAGGACGGGAAAGCGGGTCTATCGGATGATGATTATTAGTGGTACCCCTTTTGTGCTTCAAGTAGATCTTGCGGATGGTGAGACTGCTGAGTTGCCATCTTTTCGTTCCCCGACGAGCCATTGCCAGATGGGGGCGTAAGCATACCATGGTTCATCGCCCAAACTGCAGCCTGTGTCCGGTTACGGACCCGAATCTTTCGAAGGATGGCCTTGACGTGTACCTTCACTGTAGCTTCGGCGATGTTAATCTCGCGCGCGATGGCTTTGTTAGATTCCCCTTCGATCAAGCGCCATAAAATACATCTTTCCCGATTTGACAAAATTACTAGTTCTCGATCCTCATCCTCCACTTTAAAAGCCTCGTGTGTTAACTCGTCAGTTACCGTGTCATGTTTCAGACCATGCCTTACATCTTGAAGAAACGTCGAAGTTTCTGCAGGTAACACCATCTGCCCTAGCATAACCAATTCGAGAGCTTTGACGAAAGTGTCGTAAGCAGCAGCTTTTGTCAAATACCCGTCAGCCCCCGCACGAAGAGCTGAAACTATATCGGTCGTTCGACAGTAATCGGCTAGCGCAACGACATGGCAGGTCGGGTAAATCGCTTTAAAGTCTGCAATTTGTGCGAATTCAGCATCCGCATCAATACCGCCGACATCTATGATGAGCAAGATGGGTCGGTGCTGGGGTAGCGGCTTCTGCAGAAGATCGTGAACACAAGCCGCAGAGAAAAGAATACGAAAATTTGCTGCATCCAGGATTCGACTAAGGCCTTCTCGGAGTAACTCGCTCGGCCCGACAAGCACTGTGATAAAAGATTGCCTTGTCATCATGGCCTTCTCGCTCTGCGCGATTAAGATACACGCATCGATTAGGGCGCTCCACGCACCACTGCACAGTTTCTTTTTTTACCTTACGCTTGGAAAGCCCTACCCCAAAATACCCTCTTAAGGCGTAGGGCAGCATCGTCGAGGCCTATCCGGATTCTCAAGCCTACGGCCTTTTGGGGAAGGCACGAGCCCGGCTTTCAGCCGCTCCGGTAGCGGAATGATCGTGTTTGCAACCAGGAGCCGTAAATGGTGATCGGCTCGTTCTTCCAGGACCTGGATAATGAAGTTGGAAACGGCCCAGCCATCCTGCGAATGCATGTCGGAGCCGCAGGCGGTTCGAGACGCTGCGTCGGTAAACCAAGAGTTCCTCTTCGTTGCGTTGATCGCTTTTTGTCCCGTTTGCCATCAAAGAAGTTCTCCTGCAGCGCAGCAACCTGGCTATTGGACGAGTTCTCCCAAGACC
>NZ_RZSW01000781.1:0-2157 GCF_003997375.1 Mesorhizobium sp. M5C.F.Ca.IN.020.29.1.1
ACTGGCTTGCGAGCGCGGTATGCAGCGCCTATCAACCCCTTAGAGGGGCGTACAGAAGTACGCTCTAACACTTTGAATCTTCGCATCGTGCTTTCCGAACATCGATTCCGATTTTCAGGCCGATGCGGCAGCGGAGGAGATCGAGCATGGCCGGGCTTTATCTGGAAGAGTTCGTCGTCGGCCATGTCTTCCGGCACACGCTGCGGAAAACCGTCACCGAAAGCGACAACATGCTGTTTTCGGTAATGACGCTGAACCCGCAACCGCTGCACATTGATTTCGACTTCGCCGCCAAAAGTGAATGGGGCAAGCCGCTGGTCAATTCGCTGTTCACGCTGGGCCTGATGATCGGCATTTCGGTGAACGACATCACCGTCGGCACCACCATCGCCAATCTCGGCATGAAGGAGACGGTGTTTCCGCATCCGGTCTTCCACGGCGACACGATCCGCGTCGAGACGACGGTGATGTCGGTGCGCGACTCCAGGTCGAAACCGGATCGCGGCATCGTCGAGTTCGAGCACCGCGCCTACAACCAGAACGACGTGCTCGTCGCCAAATGCACGAGGCAGGCAATGATGATGAAGAAGGCGGCCTGACCGATGCGCTCGCTGCTGTTCGTTCCAGGCGATTCCGAAAAGAAGCTGGAAAAGGCGTTTGGCGCCGGCGCCGACGTGGTCATCGTCGATCTCGAGGATTCGGTCGCGCCACAAAACAAGGCCTTGGCACGCGATATCGCCGCACGCTTCATCCCCGAACACAGGCATCAAACCAGATCCGCGATCTATGTCCGCATCAACGATCTCTCGACCGGCCTGACCGATGACGATCTGGCGGCGCTCGTGCCGGTGAAACCCCGCGGGATCATGCTGCCGAAGTCGAATAGCGGACAGGATGTCCAGCATCTCTCGGCAAAGCTCAGGGTGCACGAGGCCGAAAGCGGGCTGCCGGATGGTGAGATAAAAATCCTGCCGATCATCACCGAAACAGCTGCCGGCGTGCTGGCGGCTGCGACCTACGCCAACGCAAGCGCGCGGCTTGTCGGCTTGACCTGGGGTGCGGAAGACCTGTCGGCAGCAATCGGTGCGCGCACGGCCCGCGACGAGAATGGCCGCTACACCGATGTGTTCCGCTTCGCACGCACCATGACCATCCTTGCCGCGGCTGCCGCGGAAGTCGCGGCGATCGACACGGTTTTTCCGCACTTTCGCCACATGGCGGGCTTCGAGGCGGAATGCGCCGAGGCAGAGCGCGACGGGTTCACCGGCAAGATGGCAGTCCATCCGGCGCAAGTGCCGGTCATCAACGCTGCCTTTACGCCGTCGACCGAGGCGGTGAAACACTCCCTGGCGATCGTTCAGGCATTCGAGGCGGCTGGAAATCCCGGCGTCGTCGGCATCGATGGCAAAATGTACGACCGGCCGCATCTGCGGCTGGCAGAGCGGCTTGTGGCGCGAGCCAGGGCGGCAGGGATTTCCACCTAATCTTTTGCCAGCCCTAATCTTTCTCCAGCCCTAATCTTTCTCCAGCCCTAATCCTTTTCCCAGCGAGGCCGGCGCATCGAAAAGATCTCGCTGACGCTGGCATAATCCATGTAGCCGAGACGGCCGACATTGCCCGCCTTGGCGATATCGAAGATGCCGTCGTTCAGGAATGCATCGTCGATATGCACACCGACGACTTCGCCGGCAACGACGATGGCGCTGGTCAGCGTCCCGTCCAGCGCCTTTGGCCGCAAGATCTCCGTCACCCGGCATTCAAGCGCCGCGGGCGCTGCCGCGACGCGGGGCGGCGCAACCAGACGCGACGGCGCCATTGTGAGATCGGCATAGTCGAATTCGGTCACGCCGCGCGGCGCATCGACCGCCGTGCGGACCATTTTTTCAGCAAGATCGCGGCTGACGAGGTTGGCGACGAACTCGCCCGTCTCTTCGGCGAAGGTAGCGCTGTCCTTCTCGCCTTCGGACGAAAACCAGACGATGAAGGGCCGCGTCGAAAAAGCATTGAAGAAGGAATAGGGGGCGAGGTTGATCTCGCCCGCCTTGTTCACCGTCGAGATCCAGCCGATCGGCCGTGGAGCCACGATCGCCTTGGACGGGTCATGCGGCAGCCCATGCCCCTTTGCCGGCTCGTAGAACATTCAGCCCACCCACGGCC
>NZ_RZSW01000782.1:0-2153 GCF_003997375.1 Mesorhizobium sp. M5C.F.Ca.IN.020.29.1.1
ATTTGTTCGCGTTCGAGCGCGACGATCCGGCTAAGCGTCACGTTGATCAGGAATGCGGCCACCAAAAGAAAGATCGGCGGCAGCGTGCGGCTCATATTCCTGAGCATGTCGAGCCCGTGTTCCAGAAAGGCGTGTGAGGTCTGATCCTCGCGCCCATATGCTGCTTGTCCACCGTAGCGATCGAGCAACGCGTCGAGGCGCGTGATGACCTCGCCTTCCGAGGCGTCCCGCATTAGGCTGAGAATGACCGAGGAGAATGCGCCGTCCAGGTTGTAGACGCTGGCGAGAGCCTTTTCAGACATCCAGACGATGGCAAAGCGACGCTCGTCCGGCATGCGGTCGCCCGGCCCTATGGCGTAGATAAATTCCGGCGAGAGCGCGATACCCACGACGACGAGGTCGCGCTTGCGGCCGTTGAGAATGGCAGCGAAGTGAGACCCCGGCCTGAATGCATGTGCTTTGGCAAAGCCCTCGGTGACGACAACTTCATCGCCTCGCCCAGGTTCGGGCATCCGGCCTAACCGTATGTACAGCCGATTAAGCGCGGGCTGACGGTCCTCAGGCAACGAAATGAATAGTCCCGTTGCAGGCTCGCTAAACTGAGGAATATCGAGCAGGGCCAATTTGGCAATTCGCCCTTGCACGGCAGCAACTCCGGGGATTTCTGCAATTTGAGTGAGCAGCGTCTTCGGCGCACGCCTGACCAACGCAAAGACATCGGCGAATTGGTGCCTCTCGTAATAAGCAATTCGGGTTTCCTCCAGCGACCGCAAGGAGCCGACAGCAAGAACCACTGTGGACACTCCGCCGGCAATGACGAGAGCGATCGCAAGCGCCTGAGCCCAGAGCCGCACCAGATCACGAAAGAGCTTGATATCCAGGGTGCGCATCGGATCACCAGACGAGCTCGGCGGCAGTTCGGCGCGCCTTGTTCTTGTGAACTCTGGAAATTTGACCGTCGGCGAAGAACAGCACGCGGTCGGCGACGTCCTGGATGCTGGCGTTGTGCGTTATGATGAGGACCGTGGTGCCGAGCTGCGCATTGATGCCCAGCAGTGCCTCGATCACCCGGATGCCCGTCTTGGAATCGAGAGCGCCGGTCGGCTCGTCGCAAAGCAACACGTCGGGGCGCTTGGCGATGGCGCGGGCAATGGCCACGCGCTGCTGCTCGCCACCGGAGAGCTGAGCCGGGAAATGGTGCACCCTCGGTTCAAGTCCAACAAGCGCCAGCGCCTCGTCCGGGCGCATCGGGTGATCGGAAATCTCCGTAACCAGGGCGACATTTTCATAAGCCGTCAGGCTAGGGATCAAATTGTAGAATTGAAAAACGAACCCGACGTGCTGGCGACGATAGGCCGTAAGGCCTCGATCATCGAGGTTGGTCAACTCCTGATCCCTGAAGAACAACTGACCGCTCGTGGCATGGTCAAGCCCGCCCATGATGTTGAGGAGGGTCGACTTGCCGCTGCCTGACGGGCCGAGCAGCACGACCACTTCTCCAGCGAAGATTTCCAGGTCCAGCGCGCAGGGCAAGCACCTGCGTCTCACCCGAGGTGTAAGTTTTGGTCAGCGCTCTGGCGCTGAAGACGAGGTCAGCCATGGCCTTTGGAGATCGCATGTTCGAGGCATTTGTCGCGCCGGCTCCAGGATAGATCCGCGAGTTGGGTTGGGAAAATGCGTCCTCGCCAGCTCAACCCCCTCGTATCTCCGCACCACAGTCATCCCTGCAGATGAGAGCCACATTGACGCAAATCAAAACGAGGAGTCCGAAGGCCATCACTTGTGCCGGCACCGCAACAGACAAGTACTGGGAGCAGGCGTTCAAGTCGTCCGGGTCGTCTGGTTCGGAGCCGGTATTGATTTGCCTCAAAGGAGGCTGGGGCCGGCTACGCTACCATATTGCCGATTGGTGCCCGAGCGCCTGTCCACTTGAACTGAACTAGGATGAGGCCGATGAGAGCAAAGGATGTAATGACTGCAAGGGTTGTTACGGTGTCGCCTGACCACAGCGTAAGACACACAGCACGGATCATGCTGGATCATCGCATCAGCGGCATGCCGGTCGTCGACGATGGCGGCCGCGTGGTTGGAATTGTGAGCGAAGGTGACTTCCTGCGCAGGTCGGAACTCGGTGCCACAGCATTGTCGTCAGG
>NZ_RZSW01000783.1:0-2142 GCF_003997375.1 Mesorhizobium sp. M5C.F.Ca.IN.020.29.1.1
CGTCTAGGGCGCTCGGCGCTTGGATTTCGCAGGCTCCCACTCCCTGCCGGTCCCCCCGCCGGCCCGCCTGCACACTGCCCGGTTCTCACAAGGACCGGGCATTTTCTTAGATCAACGCTGAAGATCAGATGCCGGCAGCCTCGTCGGGTTACCGGCGATCCATTCCTCGCTTGAACTGCTCGAAGATCGATTCGACGCCCTTCAGGTAATCGTCGCGCTGCTGCGCGCCCGTCTCGAACATCTTGCCGAACAAATCGTCGAACGGATTCCTTGGCCTGCCGCTCGGATTGGCCGGCGGCTGTGGCGCCGGGCGCTGCTGGGGCGCCTGACGAGGCTGCGGCTGAGGCTGCTGCGGCTGTTGCGCACCACCGCCGAACATATCCTGCAGCATCTTGCCGAGCGGATTGTCGCCGTAGGGAGTGGGCGCCTGCTGCGGCCGGGTTTGCGGCTGCTGCTGCGCGCCGCCGCCGAACATGTCCTGCAGCACCTTGCCGAGTGGATTGTCCATCGGGCCGGGCGCCTGGCGCTGCTGTGGTGCCGGCGCTTGCGCGCCGCCACCGGCCTGCCGCATCATCTGCTCGATAATCTCGCCGAGCGGATTGCTGCCGCCGCCGAATCCGCCTGCTGCCTGCATTTGATCTGTAGTCTGCTTGAACAGTCCGCCCATCACCATCGAAGCCACGGCCGGCAGCATCTGCTGCAAAACCTGCTGGCTGACGCCGCTCGCCTGCGCAGCCTGGCTGGCAACGGCGCGGGACAGCTCTTTCGAGCCGAACAGGTGGCCAAGAATGCCGTTGCCTTCATCGACGCCCTGCGGCGAGAAAGCCCGGCTTGCGTCCTCGAAATATTTGGCGTGCTGGCCGCTGGCCATTGCCGTCATGAACGCGCCGAGCCCGTAAGGATCGGATGTGTTGCGCTTCAGCCCCTGTGAAAAAGCCGGCAGCAGCGCCTCGATCGCCGATTGCGTCTGCTGCTGCGACAGCCCGAACTGTTGGGCCAGGATCTGCATGCCGTTGCCGTTCTGAGCCTGCGCCAGGATGTCGAACAAGGAAGGCATTGTTTTTCTCCTCCGGGAAGATCCTCGCAGGAGAGCCTACCGCATCGGCCCGAAAATCGGAATCGATTTTCGGAAAGCACGATGCGGTAGCTTAAAGAGAGTCAGAGCGTCCTTTGCGCGTCCACCAGGGCGCGCGGCGCTCTAGTCTAATTCGTTTCCATTACTAACTGAGGCGACTGTTCCTGAGCTGTCGGCCAACCGGATAGCAAACGGCTAGTACGCATATTCCATGAACACCGGCTCGATCGAGCCGCCCCAGCGCGTATGATAGGCGGAGAGCAGCTCTTCGGCGCTTGTCGTGCCACGCGCGACCACTTCGTCCAGCGTGCTGAGGAACGACGTTTCATCATAGCCGTCGCGGTTCTTGCGGCCGCGGTTCTTCAGCCCCATGCGCGAGATGACAAGCACGTCGCGGGCGATCTCGCGCAGTGTCGTGTTGCGGAACGGCGCCGAAACCCCCTGTTCCGGCACGGCGTTGCGCATCGCCAGCACCTCTTCATAGCTCCAGCTCGAGGTCAGCGCCTCGGTCGCGTCGAGCGCCGCCGCGTCATAGAGCAGCCCGACCCAGAAGGCCGGCAGCGCGCAGATGCGCCGCCACGGTCCGCCATCGGCGCCGCGCATCTCAAGGAAACGCTTCAATCGCACGTCGGGGAACAGCGTCGACAGATGGTTCGCCCAATCGCCCATCGTCGGCAGCCCCTCGGGTATCTCGTTGCGGGCCGCACCTGCCATGAACTGGCGGAAGGTGACGTGTGTCATGTCGTGGTACTGGCCGTCGCGGATGACGAAATACATCGGCACGTCGAGCGCCCATTCGACATAATCGGCGAAGCCGAAATCGGGCGAGAAGCAGAATTCGAGCAGGCCCGAGCGCTGGTTGTCGGTGTCGCGCCAGATGTCGCCGCGCCAGCTCTGAAATCCGTTGGGCCGGCCTTCGGTGAAGGGCGAGTTGGCGAACAGCGCCGTCGACAGTGGCTGCAGCTTCAGCGACACCTGCATCTTGCGGCGCATGTCGGCCTCGCTCTCAAAGTCGAGATTCACCTGGATGGTGCAGGTGCGGTACATCATGTCGAGTCCTTTGGTAC
>NZ_RZSW01000784.1:0-2138 GCF_003997375.1 Mesorhizobium sp. M5C.F.Ca.IN.020.29.1.1
AAACCAGCGATGGTTCAGCTTCTTCTTCGCCGCGCATCGCCCGGCCGAGCGCCAGCAAGGACCGCTCGCGCCTCCAATCTTCACGGTTTTGCCTGTCGACCATTATCGTGGAGCTTGCCCTTGGCGGCTTGGACGCGCGCGGTCAGCCATTCGTTAAGCCACGCTAAATAAGCATAGGAAACAAAAGGTTAATTTCCCTGCCTTGAAGACGAGGTTTCCCTCTTCGGTTGTGTCTTTCTTGAACGCAACGAAAGCGTTCCGAACCGCGCGTTAAACTTTCCAGCCTATGCTGTCTCCGACACATGACTCAGGCTGGTGATATCCCGCAAAGGTGGCCCCTCGCCCGGATCGGCGCTTTCGTTGCCGAGCGACGGGGGCTGGTTCGCGACTATCTTTCGGCGATCAGCGGCGCGGGCGGGCGGCTGGTGTTTTCGCTGACCTATTTCATCGCGCTGGCCAACACGCTGTCCATCGCCGAGTTCGGCATGTTCGCCACCGCTTCGGCGGCCGGCGTGATGCTGTCACGCATGCTGGCCTTCGGTTTCATCTCGGCGCTTTACCGAACTGCTACCATCCGCCCCAATCTGATCGGCACCTTCACGGCCGGCTTCCTGCTGCTTGGCGTGATATCGCTGCCGTTGCTGGCTGCCGCCTCTTACGGCGTCTACCTGGTCTTCTTTGCCAGCGCCGTGCCGCTATCCGTCTTTGCGGCGGTCGTGTTTGCCGAGGCGCTGTTGTGGCGGCCGGTCGAGGTCGCGCTGATCGTCAACAATGGGCTCGGCAAGTTCGGCCGCGCCGCCCTGCTGACGATCCTGGCGACGGCCTTGCGGGCGCTCGGCGCCGTGCTGTTCATGTTCGCGCCGCAGCCGACCATAGGTGTCTGGTCCTGGTATTATATCGCCGCCAACGCCGCCTCGCTGCTGCTCGCCTTCGGATTTTTCTATCCGCGCCAGAGGCTGCGGCTGCGGCTGGCGCTCTATATCAGGCGGCTCGCCGATTCCATCTACGTGGCCGGCGCAGAGGTGCTGTTCTACCTGCAGATGGAATTCGACAAGCTCCTGGTGCTGGCGATCGGCGGGCCGCACCTGGCCGGTATTTATTCGATCATCATGCGGCTGGTCGACCTGACGGCGATCCCGATCCGCACCTTTTCGATGATGCTCGTGCAGCGCATGATGCGGGCGCCGGAACTCCTGTCGCGCCTGACGGTCAAGAGCGGCATAGAAGGCGGCGTGTTCCTGGTCTCGACGCTGGCGCTGGCGGCGCTTGCCATCGTGCTGCATTTCTTCCCCAACGCGCTCGGCAGGAATGTCGCGGAGGCCGCCCCTCTGGTGGCGCTGGCGATCTGTGTGCCTGGGTTGCGCAATCTGGTCGAATACCAGGCCGAGCTCCTGTTCGCGCGCGGCCAGACACTGGTGCGGGCGATCAACCTGGCCCTGCTTGCCGGGCTGAAGGCGGTCCTGCTGACCTATGTGCTGACCACGATCCTGGACACGCCGGATCTGGTGCTGTCACTCAATGTCGTCTTCCTGCTGCTCTATCTCGCCTCGACGCTGCTCACCTATTCGGCGATGCGCAATCCGGCCAAGCCGGTCTAGGATCAAACTCAATCAGCTGGCCGCCGCAAATGCCGAGATGGGATGGAAAGTTGTCCTTTCGCCATGCGATAATGGCTGCACGACCGAGTTATCTTTCCGGCACCTGAACCCTGACTGGAACGCCGAGCCTAACGCTCCTGACGTAGACCTGACCGTCGACGGCGACACAGTCCACTTTTCTTTTGAACCCATGAGCTTACGACGCCAGAGGGCCCTTTAAAAAGCCTTTATACTGACCGCCCTGCTTCCTTTAGCAGAAGCGCTATCTCCTCAGCCCAGTGAGGGCTGCGGAGTCTCAGCGGTGCCAAGGCGTCGCCTGACGGAGTATCCATGTCGCGCATCTGCTCGACGCATGATCGGGCTTCCGGCAAGCGCCCAAGCGAAACATAGCAGCAGGCAAGCGTTTCGTGGATGGGCCGCCAGGAAGGGCGAACCTTCCGGGCCTTGATTCCCGCCGCAAGCGCCTCATTTGCTCGGCCATTGAACAGGTAAGCGAGTGCCAGCAGATTAAGCCAGACGAAGTTCTGCGGATCGTAGGAG
>NZ_RZSW01000785.1:0-2135 GCF_003997375.1 Mesorhizobium sp. M5C.F.Ca.IN.020.29.1.1
CCTCTATAGCTTCCTTAGTAGATTTCCCCTCGTTAACTTGCTGCTCAACTTCCGCGAGCCGTTTTTGGGCCCTGCCGATCGCAGCCTCAATCCCCGTCTTCATGTTCTCAAGGACCTGGACCTGATTTTGGAAACTCTTCATATAAACATCGTCGATGGGCATTTCATTCCTCCATCTATGCCGCGCTCGATAGTTAGCGGCCGTTATGCAAGCCAGACTATGTCATACCACCATTCGAATTCAGTGGTATTGGGATTTGTGGCGGTATCCCGATAAGCCAAGAGCGCGATCCCCAGTGCGAATCCGCTCGTGAATTTTCCGTATGCCCACCCCGGGTCGTCTGCCTTCCACATAGTAAACGGCCCCGCCCCCCAACCTGACCAATGTGGAGTGTGGCCTGAGCTTTGACTGGGGCCGACATATTTAATCCCGTCGAACGGTAACACGGCTCCAGCGTCAGCCTGCACAACCCAGGCGTCGACCCACCTGGGTTCTTCGGAGGGGTTGAGGCCTGTGATCGGACCCGTCGGCCACTCGACCCGACCATTGTTAAGTGTCTGCATAAGGTCCCAATTGGCTGCCATGACATATCTCCAATCGCTGCCGGGCGACTCACCCGGATTCAAGAACAAGAGATCATATGCTCGTCAACTATGTACCATTTCTTCGAAATCGGCTAGGTTATACATTAGGTTTAGGTAATGTGCCGTAGGCGCTCGCGCGCGAACTTCTGGAACGGGTCCGACTGCTACCGTTCATTGGGGATGCCTCGAACTTCCGCAGATGGCGCAATCGCGGCGTCCAGAATGGTCGCCAACAATCTCTGCTTTCAGGCAGTGGCAACGGTCACCTCGGTGGCCGATATCAGGCGCATTGCTGCCGTTCACAACGCGGACAATGTGCCGCGACCTCGCTTCCGAATGCGCGTGTCTTAGATCTTCAGGTGCTGAAGAACGCGGGCCGCCGTGCCCGCCGTCACATCGCCGGCATCGTCGATCCGGCCGAGCTTCAGCACTGCCCAGCTGTCCGCGACGCCGAGGGCGAAGGGTAGGTTCTGCTCAACGATCAGGATTGTCGTGCCGTTCGTCCTGCGCTCCTCCCGGAGTGCCGCGGCGATGCGTTCGACGACTGATGGCTGCAGGCCCTCGGAAATCTCGTCGATCAGCAACAGCTTCGGCCGCAGCATCAGCGCGCGGCCGAGAATGAGCATCTTCTGCTCGCCGCCGGACAGCGTTCCGGCCCGTTGCGACAAGCGCTCCGTGAGGAACGGAAAATGCTCGTAAACCCGTTCCACGGCTTGTGCAAAACCGCGATCCGAGCGCAAGACGAGGCGCAGATTGTCGCGCACGCTAAGATCCTGGAACAGCGCCTGCTCCTGCGGCGCATAGCCGACTCCCGACGCAATCAGCGAGGCCTGCGAAACACCACCGATCGAAGTGCCGTCGAGGCGGATGTCGCCCGAACGCAGCGCCACGAAGCCGAGGATGGTTTTCAGCACGGTGGTCTTGCCCATGCCGTTCTTACCCATCAGCGCGAAGATCTGTCCCGGCGCGATGGCCAGCGACAGCGCCTCGATGATGGCAACCGGCCCGTAGCCGCTCGACACATTCGACAGCGACAGTTTCGGCGCGATGGTTTTGGCCTCTGCCTGTCTTGCCTCAAGCATGGGCGCCTCCCGAATAGATCGTCCTGACCATTTCGGAATTGACGACCTGATCGACGCTGCCGTCGAGGACAAGCTTGCCTTGGTGGAGAACGACGATCCTGGTCGAGATGTCACGGACGAAATCGAGGTCGTGCTCTACCAGTATGGCGGCAAAGCCAAGCTCGCCGGTCAGCTTCTGCAGCGTCGCGCCAATGGTCGTGCGCTCGACCTTGGTCAGCCCGGCCGTAGGCTCGTCGAGCAGGATGAGCTTTGGCTCGAGTGCTACGACCATGGCGAGCTCGAGGCTCTGCTTCTGCCCATGCGACAGCAGTGACACCGGTCGGCCGAGCATGCGGTCGAGCCCGGTGGAGCGCAGAATGTCGGCGGCGGCCGCCGGCAGTCCAAGCGTGGCGGAGCGGCGCAGCAGGCTCGGCGCGTTGCGCGAGGCGCGTGCCATGCGCAGGCAGTCGGCGACGGTCAGGCTGTCGA
>NZ_RZSW01000786.1:0-2130 GCF_003997375.1 Mesorhizobium sp. M5C.F.Ca.IN.020.29.1.1
CCAGCCTTCGTGCCCGGACGGGAAGCGCACGCGGTGGATCGGACCGTTGGCGCGTAGCGCCAACATCTCGGGCGAGGGCTCGATGTGATCGACGCGCCACATCGGCAGCGTCGGCAGGGGTTGTTCGCACATGGTGGCACTTCACTCTCTAAGCGATGGACGGGCGGAAGGTGACCGGCAGGCGCTGCGGGCAGCGAATGACGTAAGACGGCATGTAGATGACCTCCTCCGCGGCGATGGTCAGCGCCAGATCCTCCAGCCGCCCGAACAGCGCGGGGAAGGCGTAGCGCAATTCCAGGCGCGCCAGCGCAGCGCCCAGGCAGGAATGCGGCCCTCGCCGAACGACAGATGAGGGTTATGCCGCCGGGTGACATCGAACCTGTCGGCGCCGGGACCGAAGGCCTTTTCGTCCCGGTTCGCCGCATGGAACGCCATCAGGACGGCGTCGCCGCGGCGGACCATGCATCCGTCGATCTCCACGTCCTGGGTGGCATAGCGGAAAGGCAGATTGGCCACTGCGCTGCCCCAGCGCAGGATCTCCTCGATCGCCTGTGACCACGGAACTTGGCCGCTGCGCACCAGGTGCAGTTGCTGCGGATGCGTCAGCAATGCCAGCACGCCATTGCCGATGACGCCGGTGGTGGTCACGAAGCCCGCAGAGAGCACCATGAACAGCATGTCGATGAGCTCGGTGTCGGAAACGAGCTCGCCGTTGTCGCGCGCGACGATCAGGGCCGAAGCCAGATCGTCGCCGAGCTGGCCCCGCTTGAGCGCGATCAGGCGACGGAAGAACTCCGGGATGCGCTGCCGCGTCTGTCGCACCTCTGCGGCTGTGGCGGAGGTGTTGGCCCGGCTGTAGGTAAGCGCGACGAGCTCCTCGCGCTGTTCGTCCGGCAAACCGAACAGTTCGGCGATCACGTTGGTGGGCAGCGGAACGGCGAACTCGCACATCAGATCGGCACTGCCGCCGCGCTGCGCCATCTCGGCCAGGAGTCGATCGACGCATTGTTCGATCCGTGGCGCCAGCAAGGCGATACGACTGGGCGCGAAGCTCCTGGACAGCAGGCCGCGCAAGCGCCGGTGATCGGCGCCATGCGCCGTGACCATGTTGTCCACTTTGCACATCCCGATCAGCGGATGATCCTCGGGAATCTCGCCGTCCTGCAGCGCCCGCCACTGTCGCCAGTCCCTGTTGAAACGCTGGTCGGAAAGCATCCGCCTGAGCGTCTGGTGACGGCCTGCCGCCCAGGTCACCACATTGCCTGACAGCGACACTCGCGCCATCCCCCCCTGCTGCAGAATCGCAGCAGACAGACTATCAAGTTGCGTGGGAGCGACCGACACACCGATCACATCGCAATGATCGTTTTCTACGCGCATGCCAACAACTCCTTAAAGAACCATTATGTATAAAGTTACAAAATCATTTGCAGCTTCGCGCAAGATGCGTAACGTCTCATCCCTCAACAAGAACCAGCAAAATTGGATTTCGACTAACCCGCTTGACCTTGCCGGGTTCGGGCGCCCTAGTTAATTGAATAACAAGCCCGAAAATTCAAGTGAAAGAATGTTAACTTTATTTGTTACTGAAATGTCTAAAATCGCATAATTCCGCAATATATTTCACAATTCTGGCCCGTCATCCCATTCCTCTCACGGCGTATCAGAACCGCGCTCGGCAGGGCTTCGGGCCCGAGCGCCGCAATACGCGAGGGCCGCGTCTTGTCGCAACACCCCTTGAAGCCTTCGGCGGCGAAGCGCTCTGCCAACGCCATATGCAGCTCTTGGACTTGCCGGCCTGCCGGATCATGTCGACGGTGCCGACGTCATCGTCGGTCCAGCCGGTTCGGAGCCGCCTCAAGAACATGCAGACTTCTGTCATCAGACATAGGCGCAGACATAGAAATTGACGCCGTAAGCTTCCCCGGCTCCTTCAGTGTCATCATCTCTCGCCCATCATCTCATGCCACGCCAGATGAGATCGCGCCTGCTTCTGTTGTTCCATTCCATTATCAGGATCAGAATCGGAAAAGGGTTACTTGCTTTTCATACGTCTGAAACACTCAGTTCATAAAAAATTGTGACGGTTTATATCTTTTCTACAAATTGTAAACATAATATGTACTAACT
>NZ_RZSW01000787.1:0-2092 GCF_003997375.1 Mesorhizobium sp. M5C.F.Ca.IN.020.29.1.1
TTCTCAGGTTGACCGGATGTTTAGGTTGAAAGAAGGGTTCTGGCGCGTTCGAGATCGTCCGGCGTGTCGACGCCGAACGGCGCCGACTGCACAATCTCGGCGTCGATGCGCATGCCGGCCTCCAGCGCCCGCAACTGCTCGAGCTTCTCGCGCCGTTCCAACGGCGATGGCTTCAGCGCGACGAAGCGTTCGAGCGCTGAGCGGCGATAGGCATAGAGGCCGATGTGGTGATAGAGCGGCCCCTCGCCCCAGGGTGCCGTGGCGCGGGTGAAGTAGAGCGCCCGCAGCCGTGTCTCCGACAGCGGCGAGCCGACGATCTTGACGACATTCGGATTGGTCTTTTCCTCGTCGCGGACGATCTCGATACCGAGCGTGGCGATGTCGACCGCCGCATCCTCGAAAGGCCTCAGCACGGCATTTATGATGTCGGGATCGATGGTCGGCAGGTCGCCTTGCACATTGACGATCGTTTCGACCTTACGCCCGGGATCCAGCGTGGCCAGCGCCTCGAAGATGCGGTCGGAGCCCGATTCGTGGCCGACGCGCGTCATCACCGCCTCGAAACCGTGCTCGCGCACCGCTTCGGCCACGCTTTCGGTATCGGTGGCGACCACCACCCGGCCGAGCCCGGCTTCGGCAGCGCGACGGGCGACATGGACGATCATCGGGACGCCGGCGATGTCGGCTAGCGGCTTGCCCGGCAGGCGGGTCGAGGCCATGCGGGCCGGGATGAGGATGAGCGTGGACATCGGTGATGAAGCGTCCGAAAAAGAGGGAGGGAAAAGTGGCAAAAGGTCTCACTGGAAGCGCCCTTATAGGTGTTGCAACGCCAGAGCAAAAGACCTAGTTTCCGCCCGATTTGACCGCCTTGTGGGGTGGTTCACGATTACCGACGGACGGAGTGGACGGATCGGTCCGCCGGAAAAGGGAGCCTGGGGCGTATGGACTCTTTCGAAATCAACAAGCTGATCGGCGGCCTGCTCGGAACCGTGTTCGTCGTCTTCTCGGTCGGCATTGTGTCCGACGCGCTGTTCGCCTCCCCCGCACCGGAAAAACCCGGCTTTGCCATCGAGGCGACCGAGGAGCCTGCCGAGGGCGGCCCGGCAGCCCCCGCTTCAGAAGCCAAGCCGATCGCCGACCTCCTGGCCAACGCCAATGTCGAGGCGGGTGCCGCCGTGTTCAAGAAGTGCCAGGCCTGTCACTCCGGCGAGAAGGGCGGGCCGAACAAGGTCGGCCCCGATCTCTGGGACCTCATCGACCGTCCCGTCGCCGAGCATGGAGGCTTCGCCTATTCGGCCGGGATGAAGGATTTTTCCAAGGGCGGCGCCGAGAAGTGGACCTATGACAACCTCAATCACTTTCTCCTCTCGCCGAAGAAGCTCGTGAAGGGCACCGCGATGGGCTTCGCCGGCCTGCCGAAGGACGAGGACCGCGCCAACGTCATCGCCTATCTGCGCACGCTGTCGGACAGTCCAAAGCCGCTGCCGGCACCCGGCGCTTCGGCCGAGAATGCCCCCGCGCCCGCCGAAGGCGCGGCGCCGGTCAAACCGGCAGAAAGTGCAGCACCGGCCAAACCCGCAGAGGGCGCAGCGCCGGCCGCACCTGCGCCGGCCCCAGCTGCTCCGCCACCAGCGCCGGCGCAATAACGCAATTGTAATCGTACATTCCTTGAAAAAGCCGGGTTCAGCCCGGCTTTTTCTATGGGAAAAGCGCATGTGCGGCGACAAAGGCGACCTGTCGCGGTTTTCATGAGCGTCAAATGAACTAGATTGTCGGCTGACACTATCGCGCAGAGGAGAAGGCATGACGGTTGGCCGAACGTTTCTCAGATCGACGCTGGTTGTGGCGGCTTTCGCCGGCGGCCTGCAGGCAGCCTTCGCGGACGAATGGCGCACCACCTCGTCGCTGATCGGTGAATCCAAATACGGCAACAACTTCCAGCGCTACGACTACGTCAATCCGGACGCGCCGAAGGGCGGTACCCTAAATTCGGTGGTGCTCGGCACGTTCGACAGCTTCAATCCCTATATCATCCAGGGTTCCTTCGCCGCCGGCTTCGTCCCGTTCGGCGGCGGCCTGCTCTATGATACGC
>NZ_RZSW01000788.1:0-2092 GCF_003997375.1 Mesorhizobium sp. M5C.F.Ca.IN.020.29.1.1
GATCGAAGGCGTCGCGGGTCGCTTCGCCGACGAAGACCAGCAGCGACAGCATCAGCGAGATGACGACGAAGCCGGAAATGCCCAGCCATGGCGCGTTGAGGTTGCGCTGCGCCTGCTTCAGGAGCTCGCCCAGCGACGCCGAGCCGGGCGGCAGGCCGAAGCCAAGGTAGTCGAGCGAGGTCAGCGTCGAGATCGAGCCGCTGAGCAGAAAGGGCAGGAAGGTAAGCGTCGCCACCATGGCGTTTGGCAACAGATGCCGGAACATGATGGTGCCATTGGGTACGCCGAGCGCGCGGGCGGCGTTGACATATTCGAAGTTGCGGGCGCGCAGGAACTCGGCCCGCACCACGCCGACCAGCGCCACCCAGGAGAACAGCAGCATCAGCCCAAGCAGGATGAAGAAGCCGGGCGGCAGGATGGCGGCGACGATTAGCAAGAGATAAAGCACCGGGATCGCCGACCAGATCTCTATGAAGCGCTGGAACAGAAGGTCGGTCCAGCCGCCGAAATAGCCCTGCAATGCCCCGGCCGTCACGCCGATCAGCGCCGAACCCGCGGTGAGGATCAGGCCGAACAGCACCGAGACCCTGAATCCGTAGATGACGCGCGCCAGCACGTCGCGTGCCTGGTCGTCGGTGCCCAGCCAGTTCCAGTTGCCGACAACGCAATTGGGATCGGCGGCGCCTTGCGGATACTGATTGCAACGTGTCTTGACGTCATAGAGCCAGGACGGCTTGGTAGGCGCCGCCTCGGGGATCGCGTTGTTGACGGTTCGGTAGGAGTAGCGGACCGGCGGCCAGATCATCCAGCCATGGGCATTGATCTCGTCCTGGATGACCGGGTCACGATAGTCGGTGACCGCATAAAAGCCGCCGAACTTCTCCTCGGGATAAGCGACCAGGACCGGAAACAGGATCTCGCCCTTGTAGGAAACGAGGACCGGCTTGTCGTTGGCGATCCATTCGGAAAACAGCGACAGCACGAAAAGCACGAGAAAGATCCACAACGACCAATAGCCTCGCCGGTTGGCCCTAAAATTCTGCAGGCGCCGCTGGTTGAGCGGCGACAGCCAGGGCCGGGCAATCCGGTCCGGCGCCGTTTCGGCTGCGGCCCCGGTCATCAGACGTCTCTTCGCTCGAAGTCGATGCGCGGGTCGACCCAGGTATAGATCAGGTCGGACAGGAGCCCGACAATCAGGCCAAGCAGCGAGAAGATGTAGAGATTGGCGAACACCACCGGGTAGTCGCGCTCGACCACCGACCTGAAACCGAGCAGGCCGAGGCCGTCGAGTGAAAAGATGTTCTCGATCAGCAGCGAACCGGTGAAGAACGCCGAGATGAAGGCGCCGGGAAAGCCGGCAACGACGATCAGCATTGCGTTGCGGAAGACGTGTCCGTAGAGAACCTGCCGTTCCGATAGGCCCTTGGCGCGCGCGGTCACCACATACTGTTTGCGAATTTCCTCGAGGAACGAATTCTTGGTCAGCAGCGTCGTGGTGGCGAAGGCCGACAGCACCAGCGCCGTCAGCGGCAAGGTCATGTGCCAGAGATAGTCGACGATCCGCGCCGGCCAGGACAGCTGGTCCCAATTGTCGGAGGTGATGCCGCGCAGCGGGAACCAGTCGTAGAACGATCCGCCGGCAAACAGCACCATCAACAATATGCCGAACAGGAAGCCGGGGATGGCGTAGCCGACAATGACGACGCCGCTGGTCCATACGTCGAATGCCGAGCCGTCCTTGACTGCCTTGCGGATGCCGAGCGGGATCGAGATCAGGTAGGATAGCAGCGTGATCCACAGCCCGATCGAGATCGATACCGGCATCTTCTCCAGGATCAGATCGATCACCGAGATGTCACGGAAATAGCTGTCGCCGAAATCGAACCGGATATAGTTCCACAGCATCATGCCGAAGCGCTCGAGCGGTGGCTTGTCGAAGCCGAACTGCTTTTCCAGCTTGGCGATGAATTCGGGGTCGAGCCCCTGCGCGCCGCGATATTTCGAACCGACGTCGCCGGCCACGTCGAAATTGCTGGCGCCGGCGTCGCCACCGCCACCGCCAAGGCGATCGCTGCCGCCCTGGTTGGTCAGC
>NZ_RZSW01000789.1:0-2092 GCF_003997375.1 Mesorhizobium sp. M5C.F.Ca.IN.020.29.1.1
GCGCTGGTCACCGGCAGCGTCAGCAAGGAGGCCGATGGCCGCGTCCGCGCCCAGTACAGGTTGTGGGACACCTTTGCCGGCCAGCAGATGTCGGGCGAGCAGTTCTTCGCCAACGACGCCAATACGAGGCGCGTCGCTCATATCATCGCCGATGCGATCTATGAGCGGCTGACCGGCGAGAAGGGCTATTTCGACACGCGCGTCGTCTTCATCGACGAATCGGGCGCAAAGAACGCGCGCAAGAAGCGCCTCGCCATCATGGACCAGGACGGCGCCAACGTCCGCTATCTGTCGGATGGCAGGTCGATCGTGCTGACCCCGCGCTTCTCGCCAAACCGGCAGGAAATCACTTACATGTCCTACGAAAGCGGCCAGCCGAAGGTCTATCTGCTGCAGATCGAGACCGGGCAGCGCGAACTGGTCGGCGACTTTCCCGGCATGACCTTTGCGCCGCGCTTTTCGCCCGACGGCCAGAAGGTGATCATGAGCCTGCTGCGCGACGACGGCAATTCCAACATCTTCGCCATGGACCTGAGAAGCCGCTCGACGACCAGGCTCACCAATTCGACGGCCATCGACACCTCGCCGTCCTATTCGCCGGATGGCAGCAAGGTGGTGTTCACCTCCGACCGCGGCGGCCGCGCGCAGATCTATGTGATGGGCGCCGACGGTTCGGGCCAGACCCGCATCTCCTTCGGCGACGGCGTCTATTCGACGCCGGTATGGTCGCCGCGCGGCGATCTCATCGCCTTCACCAAGCAGACTGCCGGCGAATTCCAGATCGGCGTCATGCGCGTCGACGGTTCGGGCGAGCGCATCCTTTCAACCGGCTTCCAGCAAGAGGGGCCGACCTGGGCGCCCAACGGGCGGGTGCTGATGTTCTTCCGCGATTCAGCCGGCGGGCCGAAACTCGTTTCGGTCGATCTCACTGGGCGCAACGAGCAGTCGATCCCGACCGCGAATTTCGCGTCGGACCCGGCCTGGTCGCCGCTGCTCGAGTGAGAGGAATTGGAGAAATGAGGAATTGAAGAGATGGAGAAACGGGTTTCCTCAACGCTTCGATTCGCTCCTTTCCACGACTTGGTCGCGTTTTAGCCGCATTTCCGCCTAGGGTCCGCGCACATTGTTGCCTCCTCGGATTCCCCTTGGGCAAAACGGCTGCGGACGGCAGCCGAAACCAAATTTTAACCGTGTTTCTTGAACGCCGGTTAACCCAAACGTGGTTACTGGACGATCAACGAAATCACTCGAATTGCGAAGGAGAGGCGGCATGGGCCGTATCGCAGCACTTACCAGAAACCCGGTGATGATCGCGCTGGTGGCGTCGCTCGCCATCGCCGGTTGCGCCTCGAAGAAGAACCTGAACAGCGCCGCCGATCTTGGTCTCAGTGGGGCCGGGGCGGCAACGCCCGGATCGGCCCAGGACTTCACCGTCAACATCGGCGACCGCATCTTCTTCGACACGGATTCGTCCTCGATCCGCGCCGACGCGCAGACGACGCTTTCGCGACAGGCGCAGTGGCTGAACCAGTATAGGCAGTATGCCATCGTTATCGAAGGCCATGCCGACGAGCGCGGCACGCGCGAATACAATCTGGCGCTCGGCGCCCGCCGTGCCGCCGCCACCCGCGACTTCCTCGTTGCCAGGGGTGTTTCCGCCCAGCGCCTGAAGACCATTTCCTACGGCAAGGAGCGTCCGGTTGCGGTTTGCGACGACATCTCCTGCTGGTCGCAGAACCGCCGCGCCGTCACCACGATCAGCGGCGCCGGTTCTTGATCGGCAATTTCTGATCGGCAGAAATGCAACACATATGTGCGAAAGGCGGCCGCGGCCGCCTTTTTCATGTCCGGCGCCCGTATATGGGACTTGAAACAAAATTTGGCCGAAGTCCTGCGTCCTGCTAAGAGCCGAGGCGCCTGACGGTCCCACTCCGATCGGAAGGCATGCAACAGGCAAACAATTTCACGGCGAGAGGCACATGCATTTCAGATCGGTCTTGAGCGGCACGCTTGCGCTGCTGCTCGTATCAAGCGTCGCCGCACTTGGTGGCGGTACGGGGGCAAGCGGCAACGAGCAACAACCGCCGAAAGG
>NZ_RZSW01000078.1:0-16541 GCF_003997375.1 Mesorhizobium sp. M5C.F.Ca.IN.020.29.1.1
CCATGCCGCCGCTCGAAAACAGCAAGATGGGCGTCAACCATGGCTTCGATTCGCTGCGCTTCCTGGCGCCTGTGAAGACCGGCGCGCGCATCCGCACCCGTTTCGTGCTGGCCGACGTCAAGGTCAGGCCGTCGGGCTGGGTGCAGACGGCGCATGATGTGACCATCGAGATCGAGGGCTCGAAAAAACCGGCATTGACCGCGCGCTGGCTGACGCTGACATTGATCGAGCGCCAGCCGGAAGCGGCCTGAACGGCTCAACGAGCCTCGGCGGAGATGATCTTCATGTGCCGGCCGACCTAGGGGTATCGCCAATCGGAGCGCCGCGACGCCGATTCTGCCAATGCTTGATTTGACAACGCCTTGTCCGTTTCCGTACAGCGTATATAAATTAGCCAGCCACTAACAGCCGCTAACAGAAGGCAGGCGAAAATTGCCGCTCAGCGTTCAGACACGCCGCGAGAAACAAAAGGCCGAACTGCGCTCCGAACTTGTCGATGCAGCGCACAAGCTCGTGCAGGAGGAAGGCTATGAAGGCCTCACCATCCGCAAGCTGGCCAAGCGCGTCGGCTATGCGCCGATGTCGGTCTACTCCTATTTCGCCGACAAGCAGGACATCTTGTTCGCGCTGGCCGAGGATGCGTTCGAGACCCTGGCAAAGCGTATCGAGGATCACCCGGCCGACGATCCGATCGAGGCGCTGCAAGTCGTGATGACCGAATACGCGGCCTTCGGCCTTGGCAACCCCAACGAGTATCGCACGATATTCATGACCGAAAAGGTCAAGCCCCAGGAAGGCAGGACCTTCGCCGAAATGCAAGAGGGCAACCCGTTGATGAAAGTGCTGATCAATAGGGTCGAGGCCTGCGTTGCCGCCGGCAAGCTGAAGGGCGACCCGCGCGCCATTGCGACCATGCTGTGGGCGGTTGGCCACGGCACGATCTCGCTGCTGATTACCTTTCCTTTCTATCCGTTCGGCGACCAGCAGGCGTTCGTGAAACGGATGTGCGACTTCACGCTTTCCGCGCTGGCCACCCAGGACGTGCCCCCGCTGACCGAGACGCCGGCCAACTGCTGAAGGGTTCCTTCGGTTTCGGACAGCTTAAGATCTTGTACGGCACGGGTGAACGGCACCGCGTGTGCAACTCGTCGCGTGCTGGCGCGGCGCGATTCCCAACATCCACATAAAACTTTTTTCGTACATGTACGACTTCTGACTTGAACCCCGCGACTGTCGGGCGTATATGTATGCCACATCGTACATGTACGGAAAAGATTCAGCGGTTGAACCGGAGACAGACAATGAAAAAGACGATCTTCGCCCTCGTGGCCGTCCTGGCATTCTCGAGCGCTGCCTTCGCCGGCCAGAGCCAGCCCGGCAAGCCGGCCGCAGCCTGCGCCGACACCAACGTCAAGCTCGATTGCGGCGCGACCGGATCGGTCGAAGAGACAGGCCCGGCGACCCACAAGGGCTCGACTGAAAACAAGGATCCGCGGCTCGGCATCGACATAGATCCGTGGATCGTGCCCAGCACGTTCTGAGGTTCGAAAACAAATGGGTGGTAGGAAATCCTGACCGCCCGCTTTCGTGGCCATTTCAGCCAGACTCCGCCGGACGGAAGTTATTTCCTGCGCTTCTTCATTCCGGCCACGATCTTGGCCTTGCCGGGCCTTGCGGGAGCGCCGGAAATCGAAGTCCCGGTGATCGACACCGGATCGCTGGCCGGAAACGTATCCTCGAGGCCTTCCTCAAGTTCCTCTTCAATATTTGAGCGTTCATGCGGCTCGTCTTCGAGAGAGCGAACGGCCGACGTCTTCTGGACTGGTGGATTCGGCGCTGATTTCGACGGCATCGACATCTCCCTCGACTTGCTCCGGCTCCGGCAAACGGTCGGTCGCAGCGAACGTTATGCCGCTGCGTCGCGGGCCGCCTCCGACAGGAAAGTAAAGACATAATCGGAAAAGGAACGCCAGCATTCAACGCGGAACGCGTCGGAAGCGGTGCGCAACAGCACGATTTCGACCTTACCGAGAATGGTGCGCGACGCCGCGCCTACCGGAAAGGCGTCGAGCGACAAATCCTGCGGACAGCCTGAATTGATCGTCGCCGCCGCTGCCGGGCCGGTGATCGATATGGCAACGTTGCGATGCGAGATGCCGACCGCCGAATGCAGTACTGTCACCTCGGCGCAGTCGGCGAGCGGGTCTTTTCCCACCTCATCGATGACCAGCCATTCGTCCGGCCCAAGCCACAAGGCCGTGCGCCCGGCCTTTGCCGCCGAGGTTTTGGGTTTTTGCGGCAGGGTTACGCCGAGCGCCTTCGAAAGCGCCGCGACCGAGGCGTCCGGCGCACGCAGCGAAATGCGCTCTGCCGGTGGCAACACGGCAAGCGTGACGCCGGTTGCGGAAAGTTCCTGACCGGCGAGAGCCGGGCGGCGTTCGACTGACGGCGCAGCGGCGGCAGATTTCTTCGCGGCAGCCTTAGCCATAGAGGCGCTCCCCCTTCTCGTCGAAGAACACCATGCCGGTGACCTCCACCTCGATCGTCGCGTTGGGCATCGGCACGCAAAGCGTCTCACCCATCCGGTCGCGGCCGCCGGCAAGCAGGGCCAGCGCGATCGAGCGGCCGCAATTTTCCGACCAGTAGCTGGAGGTGACATGGCCGATCATGGTCATCGGGATCGCCTGCTTCGGATCGCCGACGATTTGCGCGCCTTCTTCCAGCACCACCTTAGGATCCTTGGTCTTCAGGCCGACCAGTTGCTTGCGGCCGTTGGCGACAAGGTCCGGCCGCACCATGCCGCGAATGCCGACGAAATCGGTCTTCTTCTTGCCGACTGCCCAATCGAGACCGGCATCGTTAGGCGTTACCGTGCCGTCGGTGTCCTGGCCGACGATGATGTAGCCCTTTTCGGCACGCAGCACGTGCATCGCCTCGGTGCCGTAGGCACAGGCGCCATGCTTCTGGCCCTCGGCCCATAGCGCGTCCCAGACGGCCTGGCCGTAGTCGGCCGGCACGTTGACCTCGAAGCCGCGTTCGCCGGTGAACGACATCCGGAACAGCCTTGTCGGCACGCCGCAGATCCTGCCTTCGCGCACCGACATATGCGGCAGCGCCTCGTCCGACATGTCGATGCCTTCGACCAGCGGCGCGATGATGTCCCGAGACTTCGGTCCTTGCACGGCGATCACCGCCCACTGTTCGGTGATCGACGTCAGCCAGACATTGAGATGCGGGAACTCGGTCTGGAGGTAATCCTCCATATGGTTCATGACACGCGGCGCACCGCCCGTCGTCGTCGTCACATGGAAACGGTCGGGTGCAAGCCTGCCAACGACACCGTCGTCATAGATGAAACCGTCCTCGCGCAGCATGATGCCATAGCGGCAGCGGCCGGGCTCCAGTTTCTCCCACGGATTGGTGTAGAGCAGTTCCATGAACTTCGCCGCATCCGGCCCGACCACCTCGATCTTGCCCAGCGTCGAGGCGTCGAACAGGCCGGCCGTCTTGCGCACCGTGACACACTCACGATCGACAGCGGCGTGCATGTCCTCGCCCGACTTTGGAAAATACCAGGCGCGCTTCCACTGGCCGACATCCTCGAACACGGCACCTTGGTGCTCGGCCCAGGGATGGATCGCCGTCTTGCGAGTCGGGTCGAAGAGCGGACCCCGCGCATGGCCGACGATCGAGCCGAAGGTCACCGGCGTGTAGGGCGCCCGGAACGTCGTCAGGCCGACTTGCGGGATCGGCTTGCCGAGCGTCTCGGCGGCGATTGCCAGACCGTGCATGTTCGAGGTCTTGCCCTGGTCGGTCGCCATGCCGTTGGTGGTGAAGCGCTTGACGTGCTCGATCGAGCGCATGCCTTCATGCACCGCCTGGCGGATGTCCTTGGCGGTGACGTCGTTCTGGAAATCGACAAAGGCCTTGACCGTCGTATCCGCCCCGGCGCCGGGCGCCGCACCCAGCATGCCGCGCGACCAGCTCTCGCTGGCGTCGACCTTCGGCTTGTTTCCCTTGGCGGTGTTGGCGCCGACATCCTTCGCCGCCTTGGCGCCCGCCGCATAGGCCTCGTCGATCGTCGCCGATAGCCCGTCCGTGCCGTTGCAGGCGCCGACGGAGACGCAGTCCTGCGCATAGGCGCCGGGCACGAAGCGCTTGGTCTCGTCGTTGAAGGCAACCTTGCCGCGCGACTGCGAGAACAGATGCACCGACGGTGTCCAGCCGGCCGACATCAGGATCGCGTCAACGGGGATGGTACGTTCGCCGCCGCCATTCTTCGGCTGCACGGTCATCGACGAGACGCGCAATTTGCCGCCGGCGCGGATCACCGCGCGGCCGAAATTGACCTCGATGCCGAGCGCCCTCGCCTCGTCGATCACCGGCCCAGTCGGGTTGTCGCGCAGGTCGACGATCGCCGCCACGCCGACACCGGCCTTCTTCAGATCGATCGCCGCCGCATAGGCGGAATCATTGGCCGTATAGACGCCGATATTCCTGCCGACCGTGACGCCATAATGGTTGAGATAGGTGCGCGCCGCCGACGCCAGCATGATGCCGGGCCGGTCGTTGTCGGCAAACACCATATGCCGCTCGATGGCGCCGGTCGCCAGCACCACGCGCTTGGCACGGACCTGCCACAGCCGCTCGCGCGGCAGGTTGCGGCCGGGGTTCTGCAAATGGTCGCTGACGCGCTCGACCAGCCCGACGAAATTCTGCGCGTAATACCCAAAGGCCGTGGTGCGGGACAGCACACGGACGTTGTCCATCGTCTTGAGCTTCGCGACCGCACTCTGCGCCCAGGCAAAGCCGTCCTGGCCATCGATCTTCGCGCCGCTCTCGAAATGCAGGGTGCCGCCGAACTCCGCTTGCTCGTCGACAAGGATGACGCGCACACCGGTCTCGGCCGCCGCCAGTGCTGCGGCAATGCCGGCCGCACCGCCACCCAGCACCAATACGTCGCAATGGGCGAAGCGCGCCGAATAATGGTCAGGGTCCGCCTGGTCGGGGGCGACGCCGAGCCCGGCCGCAGCACGGATCTTGGGCTCGTAGAAGTTTTTCCAGGCGGACTTCGGCCACATAAAGGTTTTGTAGTAGAAGCCCGCCGAAAGCAGCGGCGAGGCGATGTCGCCGAGCGCACTGACGTCGAAGGAAAGCGACGGCCAGCGGTTCTGTGACTGTGCCGCCAGCCCGTCATAAAGCTCCTGCACGGTGGCACGGACATTTGGTGTCTTCCTGGCGGAGTCGCGCTTGATCTCAACCAGCGCGTTGGGCTCTTCCGCCCCGGCGGACAGAAAGCCGCGCGGCCGGTGGTATTTGAACGAGCGGCCGACCAGATGGACGCCGTTGGCGAGCAGCGCCGAGGCCAGCGTATCGCCCTCGACACCGGCATAAGATTGGCCGTCGAAGCTGAAGCTGGCAGTCTCTGCCTGCCTGAGGCGTCCGGCGCCGGGAATGCGGAACGCTGCGATCATTTGGAGGCTCCCGGCAGCTTCGCCGGCTTGGGCTCGCCGGCCTTGTAGGTCAACAGGAACCTGTCGCTGACGGTGTCGCGCACGGCGTTGAAGAACCGCGCACAGCCATGCATGTGCCGCCAGCGCTCATAGATGATGCCTTTGGGATTCGAGCGGATGAAGAAGAACTTTTCGAAGTCGTCATCGCTCTCGCCGGCCATGTTAGCCGAACGCGCAATATGCGCCTCGCCGGCGTTGCGGAATTCGAGTTCAGGACGCTCTTCCTCGCAATAGGGGCAGCGGATGAGAAGCATGGTTGTTCCTACAATTCGCCGAGGCCGACGCGGGCGCCGGCCGGTTGATCGCAAAGCCAGTGACCCAACATCACGAAGTGGGCCTTCATCAGTGTGCCACCGCCGCCGCCGCCGCCTCGTCGATCAGGCGGCCGGTGCGGAAGCGCTCGATGGTGAAGGGGGCGTTGATCGGGTGCGGATCGTCCCTGGCAATGGTATGGGCAAAGACATGGCCCGAGCCGGGCGTCGCCTTGAAGCCGCCCGTGCCCCAGCCGCAATTGACATAGAGGCCGGGCACCGGCGTCTTGGCCAGGATCGGCGAGCGGTCGGGCGTCACGTCGACGATGCCGCCCCACGAGCGCAGCATCTTCATGCGCGTGAACATCGGGAACATCTCGCAGATGGCGTCGAGCGTGTGCTGGAGGATGTGCAGGCCGCCGGTCTGCGAATAGGAGACATACTGGTCGGTGCCGGCGCCGATGACCAACTCGCCCTTGTCGGATTGCGAGATATAGGCGTGCACCGTGTTCGACATCACCACGCAAGGGAATACCGGCTTGACCGGCTCGGACACCAGCGCCTGCAGCGGATAGCTTTCCAGCGGCATCCGCACGCCGGCCATGTTCATGATGACGGACGAATGGCCGGCGGCAACGACGCCGACCTTCTTGGCGCCGATGAAGCCGCGCGTCGTCTCGACGCCCATGACCGCACCGTTCGGCGCCCGCTTGACGCCGGTGACCTCGCAATTCTGGATGATGTGGACGCCGCGCGCCGAAGCGCCGCGCGCATAGCCCCAGGCCACGGCATCGTGGCGGGCGGTCCCGCCGCGACGCTGCAGGGTGGCGCCCATCACCGGATACCGGGCATCGCGCGAAATATTGAGCGGCGGGCAGAATTCCTTCGCGGCTTCCGGCGTCAGCCACTCATTGTCGATGCCGTTCAGGCGGTTGGCATGGACGTGGCGCTTCAGCACCTGGATATCGTGGACATTATGGGCCAGCATCATGACGCCGCGCGGCGAATACATGACGTTGTAGTTGAGCTCCTGGCTGAGCCCGTCCCACAATTTCAGCGCGTGGTCGTAGATGCCGGCGCTCTCGTCATAGAGATAGTTGGAGCGGATGATGGTGGTGTTGCGGCCGGTATTGCCGCCGCCGAGCCAGCCCTTTTCCAGCACCGCGACATTGGTGATGCCGTGCACGGTGGCAAGATAGTAGGCGGTGGCCAGTCCATGGCCGCCGGCGCCGACGATGATGACGTCGTAGTCCTTCTTCGGCTCTGGCGAGGACCACTGTTCCTCCCAGCCCTTGTGGCCGCGCATGGCCTCGCGGGCGATGGCGAATACCGAGTATTTCTTCACGTTCCAGCCTCGCGCCAAAAGGTCTCGCATGACCCCGAAAATCGGGACCGATTTTCGGAAAGGATCATGCGCAATCAAAGTGCTACAGCGTCCTTTGCGCGTCCGAATGGACGCGCGGCGCTGTAGCGGATTGCGGCCGGGCAGTCAGTCAGCCTCGGCGCGCGAGGTGTATCACTAGCGAAACCGCGCTGCCACCCTTGCGCTGTTTGCGACGGCGCTTGCCGTTTTGCGCCACGACGAAAAAGACCTGTTCGATCGGGGCATCCTGACCAATGCGCAGCAGTAGGCCTACGCCGAAGACGCGCCTTTTCTGGACAATGCAGACGACCAGACGGCATAGATCGGTGTCAGATGGCTGTGATAACAACTGGCTGCGATCTCTCTGACTTCGGCATCATCCGACCCTTCGGCCATTGCCAGGAATTGCTCGTCGACCACATAGCGTGGCCTGACTACGACGGCTGCACCGAAGCGCCGCACGAGCGCGTCCGGGTGGTCGAGCAGCCATCGCACCCCCTTTGTCGTAGCCTTGAAGTGTTGGCCATGAGCCTTCAAAAGGATCGGGAACGCCGATTCCGGGCGCAGCGCGGCGGCATTTTCCACCGCGAGCCGTAGCTGCCAGCGTTCCGCAAAGCGGATGAACTGGGTCACCCTGCATCGAACACCGGGATGTTCGTCGTCCAGCCGCAGCATGACACCGCCGAGAATGGCTCCATCCGCCGGCGTCGTGCATCCCAGAAGCGCTTCGATTGCATCGAACCTGATCCCAGCAATCTTGCTGTCGAGCAGGTCGGCGATCTCCGCGACAACGCAATTCATGTTGAAGCTTAGCCTGGGGCTGATCTCGGCCACCAAAAAAGCGGCGGCGGCCTGAGTATGAAGGTTGCCGGACATCAGCAGCGGCCGGAGGTTTTCAAGGGGAAAGCCTTTGTGAAATTCCGATTGAAGAGCGAACGTCAACTCGCTGTCGCCCTCATAGCCGGGCTCCAGCAACTTGCTCATCATGTCTTGGGGGGTCATTGGAATGGGTGGCGCGTCCACCCGCAATGTTGAATGACGGCTTTGGTAGCTTGGCGTCCGCCCGGCGTCAAGAAATCTTGACAGATGCCTTCGCACGTATCGGGTGGCTCGCCCCGCCCCGGACTGCGATCACCATCCCGATTGCCGGCGACGCTGGCGCGAAGAAAGGGATGAAAACAATGCTCGCACTCGCTAACAAGGTCGCCATCGTCACTGGCGCCAGTTCCGGCATCGGCCACGCCACGGCAAAACTGTTTGCCGAGGAAGGCGCCAAGGTGGTCGTCGCTGCCCGTCGCCAGGCAGAGCTGGACGCGCTCGTCACTGAAATCGAGGAGGCTGATGGCACGGCCATTGCCCTTGCCGGCGACGTCCGCGACGAGGCCTATGCCAAGGCCCTTGTCGATCTTGCGGTGGGCCGGTTCGGCGGGCTGGATATCGCCTTCAACAACGCCGGCTCGGTCGGCAAGATGGGTTCGATTTCGGGGTTGTCGCTGGAGAGCTGGCGAGAGACGCTCGACACCAACCTGACCAGCGCATTTCTCGGCGCGAAACATCAGGTGCCGGCGATGGTCAATCGCGGCGGCGGATCGCTGATCTTCACCTCTACCTTCGTCGGCCATACCGTCGGCATGCCCGGCATGACCAGTTACGCCGCAAGCAAGGCCGGGCTGATCGGATTGACGCAGGTGCTTGCCGCCGAATACGGCGCGAAAGGCGTACGGGTCAACGCGCTGCTGCCGGGCGGCACCGATACGCCTTCGGCAACATTCAAGACACCTGAATCGCGAGCCTTCGTCGAAAACCTGCATGCCTTGAAGCGCGTTGCCGAGCCTGAAGAGATCGCCCGCTCGGCGCTCTACCTGGCTTCGGATGCATCGAGCTTCACCACCGGAACCGCCCTGTTTGTCGATGGCGGTGTTTCGATCAGCCGGACGTGAGGCGTTTTCCCGTCGGCGAACAATGGAACGCGGCATGTTGCAAAACCGGCCTTGCTTTCTTGGCGCGATTTAGCGATTGCGTTTTCTGTTCGAAGAATGCTGTCGAAGACGGGCCTAATACATGCTGCTGATCAGGACCTACATCGCTGCTAGCGCAATCGAGGGTGTCGGCGTATTCGCCGCCGAGCCGATCAAGAAGGGAGCGTCGATCTGGCAGCTCGATCCTGACTTCGACCGGTTGATCCCGACGGAAAAATATAAGGCCGCGCCGCCGCATCTCAGGGAATTGCTCGACAGATATGCCTATCCAAGCCCGGACCGGCCCGGATTCATGGTCTATGAAGTCGACAATGGGCGCTTCATGAACCACGCCGAAAGGCCGAACACGGATTTCTCGCAGTATGGTGGCGCAACCGCGATCCGCGACATTGCGGCGGGCGAAGAAATAACCTGTGACTACGGCGAATTCTTCGAGGGTTTCGAGCGGCTTCATCTGGCCACGGCATAGAGGAGAGCCTGTCGCCAATTGCTCTGTTGCGAATCAAACGACCCGGAGCGATGATCGGCTCCGGGCCACGTTTCCAACCCCAGCTTAGTTCCGGTGGGCGTGCGGCTCGTCGGTGTGGCGGCCGTCATATTGCAGGTCCAACTCGCGAATCGCCTCCTTGCCTTTCTTCGGATCGACAAGCCTAAGAAGCGCGTCGATCTTGGCCTCCATCCGGTCGGTACTCTCCTTCGATTGCGGCGAACCGACGAAGAGCAAGAACGCCAGGCCGCCGACCTGCCAGAGCAGTTGCAGGAATTCGGACTGCCAGTTCTCAAGCGTGTCGCGGCTCATCTCGATCAGATAGCCGCCGAATTCGGGCGGTTGGCCGAGCGCTTGCTGCTCGTCGAGATAGGCGAACCAGCCGAAAACCCAGTGACCGGCGATCGAGATGATGAAGAAGCCGAGGGTAATCCAGGCATAGCTGTAGGCCCGCCACACCGAAGGCTGCGTCATCTTGGCCGCCGGCCTGTTGTCCTCATCGTTTGGCATTGTCGCTGTCCGACTCCGAGCGAGCCAGGAACTGCTCCGTAGTCGCGGGCAGCTTGTTTTTCAGCCACTCGGCCATCGCCTCCTCCTCACGCAGGTTTTGTTCGCAGGCCCGGGCGACTTCTGTTTCGCCAAGGGATTCGGCGGCTGCGATGAGGATCGTGTATGAGGCGATTTCCATATGTTCGAATGTGTAGCTCGCGAGTGAGCCTTTCATCACCTCGTCGCCGGCGAAGACGCCGCTTAGGGACTGCGCCATGGCCAACAGCTTGCCGCCCGCGTCCTTCAGCGTGGACGTATCTTCGCCCAACTGTTCCAGGCAGGTTCTGAGGCGTGCGGCTTGCCCTTTCGTCTCGTCGACGTGCAGGCTAATGCGCTCACGGAGTTCGGGATAACTCTCCAGCCGGCTCAGCTGGCCGTTCAGCATGGTTTCGGCCTGCTCCTCCATCGCATGCGCGTCCCTGAGCCACTGGACGAGCCATTCACGGGTCTCTGACATCGGTTTTCTCCTGTGCTTGCCTATGCGAAACAACCATGGGGAACGAGGTTTGTTCCTTCGTTGATAGAGCCAGGCTGACCGTTTGCCGGATTGGGCAGCAGGATTTATCGGTGGCGGAGAAAACGCCGACGATCGCTCATCGGTGCGGAGAGCCCCCGAACAGGCGAACCTACTACCAGAGGTCGTAAATTCTTGCTTTCTGACGGCAGTTATGCTATTGATTTGCACGTGGTGCTGATTTGCGCCGACGACCCGCCGCCGAGGCGGGTTTTTCGTTTCGGCAGTGGACAGAGCGGCATGATTCTGCTATCAGCCGCCACAATTCGTGGTGTAGACCGCCGCGGAGGCAAGCGACTATGGCCACTTGCCTGTTGTTAACAAACCCGAAAGACAGGATTGCCCGTGCAGGTACTCGTCCGCGACAACAATGTTGATCAGGCGCTTCGCGCGCTCAAGAAAAAGATGCAGCGCGAAGGCATCTTCCGCGAAATGAAGATGCGCGGACATTATGAGAAGCCTTCCGAGAAGCGCGCCCGCGAAAAGGCGGAAGCCGTTCGCCGCGCCCGCAAGCTGGCCCGCAAGCGCGCCCAGCGCGAGGGTCTGCTGCCGATGACGCCGCGTCCGGTGGCGGCTGGTGCTGCTGGTGCAGGTGCTCCGCGTCCGCCGCGGTTCTGACGCCAATTTTTCGTCCTTTTCGAAGGATACCCAAGGTGGCGCGATGCGTAATCGCCGCCACCTTTTTGTTGAATTCGACCAGTTCGGAGAGGGCCGGTTCGGAGACGGAACAGACCTGACGGCGCGGCGGGCAGTGAGGACAGAGCAGATATGAACGCAACCAGCGTGGAGCGCAGAACCGCAATGCGCGGCTTCGCCCTGACGGCAGCCCTGCTTTCCGGCTTGGCGCTCGCCGGCTGCCAGACAGCCCCGACCGGCGAATTCACCAACATCGACAAGGCACAAGGGTCGGCCGAGAACATCTCCTCGCTGTCGGCCGTTATCCAGCGCAGTCCCCAGGATCCCGAAGGCTACAATGTGCGCGGCTCCGCCTATGGCCGCGGCGGCCAGTATCAGGCGGCGCTCAAGGACTTCGACACCGCCATCCAGCTCAATCCGAATTTCTACCAGGCCTATTCGAACCGCGCTCTCATCCAGCGCTTTCTCGGCGACCAGGCGGCCGCGCTTGCCGACTACAACCGCTCGATCCAGATCAATCCCGACTATGACGCCGCCTATATCGGCCGCGGCAACCTCTACCGCAAAGCCGGCCGCATCCAGGAAGCGTTCAACGATTTCCAGAAGGCGATCCAACTCGACACGACAGACGCCCGCGCCTACCACAATCGCGGCCTGATCTACCAGAGCCAGGGCCAGCACGCTTTTGCCATCGAGGACTTCTCGACCGCCATCTCGCTGGCGCCGGACGCCGCCGAACCCTACAATGGCCGCGGTCTCTCCTACCTCGCCATGAACGACGAGGACAATGCCTTCGCCGACATTAACATGGCGATCAAGCTCGACGGCAAGAATGCCGAGGCCTGGTCCAACCAGGCGCTGATCTACGAGCGGCGCGGCGACAAGGCCAAGGCGGCAAAATCCTACCGCGAGGCAGTGCGCCTCAACCCCACCTACCAGCCGGCCAAGGACGGCCTGGCGCGCACCAGCACCGGCTGACGGACGGCAGCGTTGGGTCTGATATGGCAGGCCTGCCGATTGGCATGGCCTCGAAACCTTCAATGACTGTGCATTGACCCTCGCCTTTATCGCGCCAAGTTTCGGCGGAACGCTCGGGATGTTCAGCCGTTGTTCAAGGCAATTCGCGAAAAGGACCCTTCCCATGATCAAGAAACTCGCCTGTGCCGCCGCCCTCGCCGCGACGGTGCTCGCTGCCCCTGCCAGCGCGGGCAGGCTGGAGCTCGGCGTGCTCGACTGCACCATCGACGGCGGCACCGGCTACATCGTCACATCCAACAAAGGCGTGGCCTGCACCTTTCGCCCTCATCATGGCGGTCCCCCCGAAGCCTATACCGGCGTCATTTCCAAGCTCGGCGTCGACGTCGGCAGGACGCACCAGGGCGAATTGATATGGGCGGTTCTGGCGGCCACCCGCGACCGTAATTCCGGCGATCTTGCCGGCAGCTATTATGGCGTCAACGCCGAGGCCAGCCTGGTGACTGGCGGCGGCGCCAACCTTCTGGTCGGCGGACTAAACAGCGCGTTCTCGCTGCAGCCTCTGAACGTACAGGCGCAGACCGGTGTCAACCTGGCAGTCGCCGTCACGTCACTGGAGCTGATCCACTCGTTCAAATAAGCGTGCCATAGCGAGGCTCTGCGGCGCGGAACAGGATTGGACTGTTCCGCGCCGCATGATTTTTTGGAAAACCGCCATGCCAAGGATGATCATCGCTGACGCCATGATCGCCAATCTTCGATCACCCTGACTTCCCGCCAGCATCTCGGCGCACCCGCAAAAACCGCTTGAACTCAACTGCGGTTGAGGTTTTACAACCCGCCCCCGAAGCGCCGCGTGCTTGTTGGAATCGAAGAGCGCTCCCACCATTTTTAATCGGCGTATAAGAAAGTTTAAGAGGGCGGGGTGACGGAAACCAGCACAAACAGGGTCGACTGGCGCGCGCTGTGGGCGAGCGGCGATCTGGTGCGCTTCGGCTTCATCAGCCTCGGCATCCTGCTGCACGCCACCAACGAAACCATGGTGGCAACGGTGATGCCAGCCATGGTCGGCGAACTCGCCGGCGTTCAGCTTGTGGGCTGGTCGCTGGCGATCTACGAGCTCGGCGCCATCGCTGCCGCCGGACGGCTGGTGAGCTATGTCGCGCTGCGCACCAACATGGTGGTCGCCGCCCTGCTCTATGCCGCCGGCGCCCTGGTCTGCGCCATCGCGCCCTCCATGCCGCTGTTCCTGGCCGGGCGCTTGATCGAGGGTTTTGGCGGCGGCGCGCTGGTGTCGCTGGCCTTCGTCTCGGTCGAGCGGCTGTTTCCACGTGCCATCTGGCCGCAGCTTTTCGGCGTCATGTCGGCGATCTGGGGCGTCGCCGCCTTCAGCGGACCGGTGCTCGGTGCGTTGATGACCGAGCTGCTCTCCTGGCGTTGGGCTTTCGGCGTCTTCACGGTCGGCGGCACGGCCATGGCGCTGGCGAGCTTTATCGTGCTCGACACGCCTGAGGCAACCAGGCCACAGGCGATCACTGGAACGGCGCCGCCCTTCCCCTTTGCCGCGCTCGGCTGCTTGGCCGTCAGCGTCGTGCTGATTGCCACGGCTGGGGTCGACATTGCCCTGCTGCGTTCCTCTCTACTGCTGGTCCTCGGACTGATCGGGCTTGCGCTGTTCATCCGCATCGACGCGCTGAAGCCGGGCTCGCGGCTGTTCCCGTCGCGGCTGTTCTCATGGCGCACGCCGGTCGGCGCAGGCATGACCATGGTCGCCGCCTTTTCGGTGGCGACCTGTTCCTTCGCCGTCTACGGGCCGCTGCTTCTGACCAGCCTGCACGGCATTCCGATCCTGACCACCGGCTATATCATCGCCGCCGAATCGATCGCCTGGTCGATCCTGTCGATCCTCGTCGCCAATGCGCCGCCGGAACGCGAGAGGCTGATCATCACCGGCGGCGCACTGATGATCGCGGCCGGCATTCTCGGTTTCGCCTACGCCGTGCCGGCGGGTTCGATTCCGCTGATCCTGTTTTGCGCCTTGCTGCAGGGCGGCGGCTTCGGCATTGCCTGGCCCTTCGTCACACGCGTGATCGTGGCATCGGCTAGGGATGGTGAGCAGACGATCGCCTCCGCCGCCGTGCCGATCATGCAGCGCATTGGCTATGCGGTGGGTGCCGCACTGACCGGCATCGTCGCCAATGCCAGCGGTTTTTCCGAAGGCCTGAACCGTGAGGCGGCGGCAAATGTCGCCACCTGGCTGTTTCTCGCCTTCGTGCCACTCGGGATTCTGGGATGCCTCGCCGCCCTCAGGATCTCGGGACCGGCAGCCCGGCCACAGGAAGCGACCAGCTAGACAGTAATCGTCTTAAGCCGTTCGGCGATCAAGGCGGCGAGCCGCGTCGCCACCTCGTCCTTGCCCATCTCAGGCCATTCCTCGACACCGGCCTTCGAGACGATCCGCACTCGGTTGCGATCACCGCCCATCACCCCGCTTTCGGGGGACACGTCGTTGGCGACGATGAAATCGGCGCCCTTCTTCCTGAGCTTGGCCTCGGCGTTCCTGACCAGATCCTGCGTCTCGGCGGCAAAGCCGACGACCAGGCTGGGCCGCTTCCTGTGATGACCGACACCGGCAAGAATATCGGGGTTTTCGGTCATCTGCAGCGCCGGCGGCCCCTCGCCCGCCACCTTCTTGATCTTCTCGCCGGCCGAAGTCTCGCTGCGCCAGTCGGCGACCGCCGCGACGAACACCGCCGCGTCCGCCGGCAGCAGCTGTTCGACAGCGTCTTTCATCTCGTTCGCGGTTTCGACATGCAGTGTTGTGACCTCAGCCGGATCGGCAATACCGACCGGACCGGAGACGAGGTGCACATCAGCGCCCAGCCTAGCCAGTGCCGCCGCGATTGCATGGCCCTGCTTGCCGGACGAGCGATTGGCGATGTAGCGCACCGGGTCGATCGGCTCATGCGTCGGACCTGAGGTGACGATGACCTTTCTGCCTGCGAGCGGCTTCGGCCTGATATCGAGCAGCGCCTCGATCGCAGCGACGATCTCCAGTGACTCGGCCATGCGGCCCTCGCCCGCCTCGTTGCTCTCGGCCATCTCGCCCTTTGCCGGGCCGACGAATGCGACGCCGTCCTTCTGCAACGTCGCGCGGTTGCGCCGGGTCGCCGGATGCGACCACATTTTCGGGTTCATGGCGGGCGCCATCAGCACCGGCTTGTCGGTGGCGATAAGCACGGTCGAGGCAAGATCGTTGGCGTGGCCGTTGGCAAGCTTCGCTATCAGGTTGGCGGTGGCCGGCGCCACGACCAAAAGGTCGGCCTCGCGCGACAGGCGGATGTGGCCGACATCGTGTTCGTCATTGCGGTCGAACAAATCGGTGAAGACGTGATCGGCAGAGAGCGCCCCGGCCGACAGTGTGGTGACGAATTCCTGCGCTGCAGCGGTCATCACCACCCGCACGGCGGCGCCCCGCTCACGCAGCCGGCGGATCAGGTCGAGCGCCTTGTAGGCGGCGATGCCACCGCCGATGATGAGCAGGATGCGCTTGCCGGAGAGGGTCATGCCCGAGGCCAGCTCTTTGTCCAATGTCATGCCGGCCTCAGAGCCGGTTCGATATCGGTATGGATGAAATCATTGCCCTTGAAAAGCAGCGGGAGGTTTCGCGTCTTGGCCAAGGCGTAGGCGAAGCAGTCGCCCATATTGAGATCAGCACGATGGCGAGATCCACGACCATAACGAGAGTAGGCAAGCCGTGCGACTTCAAGCTGCGCCAAATCAAAAGGAACTACCGTCAACTCAAGACGGTCGATAAGCATTTGGAACTCGCTAGCGTTGACGCTACCGCTTGATCGGCTCGCTACACAATGCGCCTCCAGCAGCGTCGCAGTGCTTATCAGTGCAGCAGGTGAGGTTCCGAAAACATCGACGAACGCAGCCGCATCCGGCTCTGCGCCAATGATTGCGATCAATGCCGACGTATCGACTGCGACTGTCACAGAAGTCCCTCGTCCCACATATGATCAGTGAGCGCCTTGAGGTCAAAAGGATGTTGCAACTTCCGTCCGAGCGCCAAAATTTCTTCACGTGACGCCTTCAGCCGCCACGCCCCCTTCTCAAGCTTGGTTTTTGGGATCGCCACCTCACGCAAGGCATCCCGCGCTTCCTGCTCCATCGAAACGCCACGCGCGGCCGCGCGCTCGCGAAGCACCTGCTTTACGCTTTCGTCAAGATTGCGGATTGTTATCGTGCTCATGGTCACGCTCCTTGCC
>NZ_RZSW01000790.1:0-2085 GCF_003997375.1 Mesorhizobium sp. M5C.F.Ca.IN.020.29.1.1
GCTCAGTGGTAGAGCAACCGGCTGTTAACCGGTTGGTCGCTGGTTCGAATCCGGCCCGGGGAGCCAAGCATTTTCAAGCACTTAAGCTGGAAGCCTTCGCAATCGCCAAGTTGGGCGATTTGCTCCCAGGGCAACATCTGGGGCAACATTCAAAGCCCGCCGATGGTTTGACAGTGCCGAGGAGTGTGACATGGACGACGACCAGTTCGAGGAAATGTACCGGCGCAATCCGCTGAAGGCTTTTTCAATCTACACAGTGACTCAGCTCCAGTCGCTCCGGCGAATGGCTTTCGAGATCAAGGCGGCTCGAGACCAGAAGGATCCCGGCCCGGATATCATGAAGGCGTATGACTTTTTTTGGTTTTGGACGTTGGGTGCTTACGCAATCATTCGAACGATGACGCAACACAAGCAATGCTTTTCGAGCAAGATCGCCTCTGCATCCAGCCCGCAGACGTGCTCGCGAAATTCCCGGAAGGCCAACGGCCTTAAGGGCGATGCCCGGCCACCGAAGCGGCCGGGCATCGTTTCGCTTGCGCAATGATCAGTGCCGCTCCCTCGGCGCCTCCAGAAATTCCACGAAAGTAGCTTTCACCCGATCTCTTGGCGTGGACACCTGATTGCAGCCAAGGTCGATTCCGGCGGCGATCCTGAGCATGTCGGCGCGGCTGCCGACGATCTTGGCCACCACCGCGTTTTCGATGCTGCCGTCGCAGGTCGAGCGCTGCCTCACAACCACCGTCAGGCGGAGATTGTCGCCCATGAACTGGAGCGGGCCGGCGCCGGTGAAGAAAATGTCATGACAGACGCAGGGCTCAACGATCGGATCCGCGCTCATGACTGCACCAGCAGGAAAGAAGGGCTTGCGCCTCTTGCTGTTCCAAGATCATTGTCGCAGTAGCCCAGCTTGTCGTCGAGAAGCAGAGCGGCCTTCATCTGGACGGCCTTCATGGTGTAGCAAGGCGCCTTTAGCAGTTCGTCGAAGACAGTCTTTGCGGATGCTTTCGGATTGCAACAAGCACCGCGCCGTCATCCAAGCTACATTCAACCGACCCTACCGCGGCCAGCGCGTCAGTGGCATCCACCGAATCCCCACCCGGTCCAGGCCCTCTGATAACGAAATGTCCTTTCTCACATGTGAAGTCCCACTTGTGCAGCTGCTTGTACGATTCCGTCTTTCCCTCGTTTTCAGCATGATAAAGCACGACGAAACCATCATGTTTTGTGACCGAGAGCATCTGTTGTATTGCCTTGAGTGGACTAGCCGTGTGATCTATACAATTCTGTCCATGCACGATGTCGAAACTGTAATCGCCAAATTGGGTGCTAAGATTTTCGGCGTCACCAAAGACTGTTCGCACAAGAGGTTGGATCCCAAAATCTCTCAGAACTTGATCATATTCTGTTGCCAGCAGGTCAGTTGCAGTAATCATGATCTCTTTCGAGGCATGTACTTTGCCGAGCTTCGTCAAGGGGCCAGCGCCCACATCGAGTATGGAAACTGGGTTGGTCGTCAACCTGTCGACATATCGCCCAACGTGATCCTGAATTGGTAAATTGGGGTCAAGACGTTCCTTGTAGTCCTCTGGCCAGAATGATCCCTGAGTGGAGAACCAGTGTCTCCAAAACAGAACTTCGTCTCTGAGCTGTTGGGATCGGCTGTCTCCCTCCAGCCAGCGCAGGATCTTTCGTCCGAGCCGCCGAGCCCTAGTCAAGACCGATGTCGATCTTCTCAGAGACCCTTCTCTAGCCATGACGGGAATCCTCGCGGTGAAGAGGGTTTACGGTCCGCTCTGGACACGGCGACGACCAGGGCACTGACGACAAGTCTGATCATGCGACACCCTTGCCTATGCGATTGCACCTTCGGCCAATATAGGAAGCGAATTGGCCGTTTTCAGGATGCCCACGCCGGCTGCTCCGGCGCGCGTTGTCTTTCGCATGGTATTCCCCTTTCGAGACCTGGCCAAGGCGGCGGGGGTTCATCGAAACTCAATCTCGAACTTTGAGACCGGGAAGTTTGGCGGCTCCCTGGAGGCTCTAGACTTTGTGCGGCTCGCCCTTGAAGCGGCCGGCGTCGAGTTC
>NZ_RZSW01000791.1:0-2084 GCF_003997375.1 Mesorhizobium sp. M5C.F.Ca.IN.020.29.1.1
ATGTAGATCGGCGCGGCCAGGTTTCAGGCGCCTTTGTGCCGGCGGCGTCGAATCCCGGCACGATGCGCGAGGCTGTCGGCGGCGCCGTCTTCAATGCTCTGCGCGGCGCCGTGCGGCGCGGCGTCTCCGGCTCGCTGCTTTCGGTGCGCGGCGGCGATGTTCTGGCCGACACGGTCTCGCGCGCCATCGCTGCGGCCGGCATTGCCGATCTATCCGTGGTGTTCCTCGATCGCACGACGCCGAGCAACACGACGATAATCGACGGCGACGGCGCGCTGATCGTCGGCCTTTCCGACATGGCGCTCTACGACCTCGCGCTTCCCAAGCAGATCCGCCGTGCCAAGGTGCGTGAGGTGATCAGCACCGCCGATGCGGTCCTGTGCGACGCCAACCTGCCGTCGACGGCGCTGGAGCGGCTGGTGGCGCTTGCCGCCGGCAAGCCGGTCTTCGCCCTCGCCGTCTCACCAGACAAGGCGGTGCGGCTCGCGCCGGTGCTTGGCAGCCTGGGGATGGTCTTCATGGACCGGCGCGAGGCCATCGCATTCGCCGATGTCGGTATCGACACGGCGGAGCGTGATATCATCGACCGCCTGAGGCGCGCCGGCCTCAAATATGGCGTGGTGAGGTCGGATGACGGTCCGGTGCTGGGTTTCGACGAGGCCGGCGCCTTCTCGATCCCGCCGCCAAGAAAAGTCACTGGCGTCGCCGCGGATGCGCTGGCGGGCGCAACGGTCGCCGCCCTGCTGCGCGGCCTGACGCTGCGCGCGGCGCTGCGTGACGGCGTTGCCGCGGCAATGCTTGCGATCGAAAGTGCCGAACTTGTGCCGGTCTTTACGGCGGCAGACTTTGCCGACGCGCTGGCCCTTGTGCCCGAGCCGCAGAAAATTGGCATGAGGGGATGACCAGTGGAGAGGCGGCCTATTTGCCGGCACGCAGCCCCGCCTCATAGGCCCGGCGCGCCCAGACCGCCATCTCGTCCGGATCGTCGAAGGCGCTGTCGGGAATGCTCCAATACGGCATGGACACGAGCTTGCCGTGCCGCGAGCCGGTGTAGGTCCATTGCCGGCAGCCGGCCGCTTCGAATTCGGGCGCGCTTTCCGAGTCGGCCTTCAGCATCAATTCGCCACGGATGACGATGGCGACGATGACGCCGTCGAAGTAGATGCCCTTGCCGCCGAACATCTTGCGAATGCTGACCGGGCCGAGGCCTTCGAAAAGTTCGGCAATGCGTTCATTGTCCATGCCGCGATCATGTCACCCGGATTTCCCCTTGTCATCGCCGCAACCAAAACCATGCTGACAAGTTGAGAGCCAAATTCTTCGGTCCCTCATCATGCCGCTTCTGCTCAAAGGGTCCTGCCGGTGCGATGCCGTCCGCTTCGAGGTGGAAAGCCACACGCCGGTGCCGTTCATGCTTTGTTATTGCTCGATCTGCCGCAAGCAGCAGGGCGGCGGCGGCTTTGCCATCAATCTCGGTGCCGATTTCGATACGCTGAAAATCAAGGGCAAGCGCAACCTTGGCGTCTATCAAGCCGAAATCGAGGACGACGAGCATCCACAATGCGAGATCTCGTCAGGCGAGCGGAATTTCTGCAGGAAATGCGGATCGGCACTCTGGCTCTACGATCCGACGTGGCCGGAGCTGGTCCACCCATTTGCATCGGCGATCGACACAGACCTGCCGAAACCGCCTGAAAAGGTGCACCTCATGCTGAAATACAAGGCGAACTGGGTCGAGCCCGAGATCGGCGAGGGCGACAGGGTCTTCGATATCTATCCGGAAGAATCGATCGCCGGATGGCACAAACGAACGGGAATGTGGGTGGACTAGGTCCTTCTCCCCGTTTACGGGGAGAAGATGCTCTGCCCCCTCATCCGGCCCTTCGGGCCACCTTCTCCCCGTAAACGGGGAGAAGGGAAGATCAGGCCGAAGCGCGCGCCTCGGTCAGAGCCTTCAGATCGGCCGGCTTGAGCTCAACCGATTCGCCGCAGCCGCAGGCCGAGCTCTGGTTCGGGTTGCGGAAAGTGAAGCCGGTGCGCAGCGTCGTCTGCTCGAAATCCATCTCGGTGCCGAACAGGAAAAG
>NZ_RZSW01000792.1:0-2068 GCF_003997375.1 Mesorhizobium sp. M5C.F.Ca.IN.020.29.1.1
GCGCCGGGCTGCTCGGCGCGGCGACACTTGGCCTCGGCACCGGGCTGGGCGTTCGCCGGGCTCGCGCGCAGTCGCGGGCCGAAATCAGCTTTGCCAGCGCCGCCTTCTTCGGCAAGGAGACCTTCGGCGACCTGATCAAGGCCTTCAACGAATCGCAGGACCGCGTTCTGGTCAAGAACATCGAGCTGCCGCCGCCGAGCTCATCGACGGAAGTCTATCAGGGCCTCGTCCAGCAGCTCGCCCGGCGTAGCGGCACGCCCGACGTCTTCAGCCAGGACGTGATCTGGATCGCCGGCTTTGCCGCCGCCGGCTGGGCGCTGCCGCTCGATGAGTACTTTCCGGCAGACAAGCGCAGCGCCTACTTCTCCGGGACCCTCAATGCCTGCACCTATGACGGCAAGCTGACTGCCCTGCCCTGGTTCATGGATTCGGGCATGTTCTATTACCGCAAGGACGTGCTTGAAAAGCATGGCGGCAAAGTGCCGGAAAACTGGGCCGACATGGCGACCATCGCCGCCGCCGCGCAGAAGGCCGGCGACGTCGATTTCGGCTATCTCTGGCAGGGCAAGCAGGCCGAGGTTCTGGTCTGCGACGCGGTCGAGATCATCACCTCCAACAATGGCGCGATCCTGGCGCCTGACGGCAAGTCATCGCTGATCAACCAGAAGGCCGCAGTCGACGCGATCCAGTTCCTGCACGGCACCATCGCCACGAGCAAGATCAGCCCGCAGGACGTCCTGTCCTGGGACGAGGAGCCATCGCGCCAGCCGTTCACCTCGGGCAAGGCGATGTTCATGCGCAACTGGTCCTATGTCTATCCGATCGCCCAGGACGCCAAGGCCTCCCAGGTGGTGGACAAAATCGGCGTGGCACCGCTGCCGTCCTTCCCCGGCGGCAAGAGCTCGGCCTGTCTCGGCGGCTACCAACTAGGCGTCAACGCCAACTCGAAGCAGCGCGAAGCCGCGATCGAGTTGCTGACCTGGCTGTCGTCGACCGAAACCCAGCATCGCATCGCCCTAAACTTCGGGCTCGCGCCGACGCGCCCGGCACTGTTCCAGGACGAGAAGATCAAGACCGAACAGCCGTTCATGGCCAGCCTCGAGAAAGTGTTCACCGGCGCCACCGCCCGGCCGATCACGCCCGAATATGCGAAGGTGACGCTGGCCTTGCAGTCGGGCATCTCCAAGGCGCTGGTCTCAGGCAACGTCCAGGCCGAGATGGACGCGCTGGCGACGCAAATCGACCAGATCGTCGGCTGAACCATGACCGCGGCGGCCACTGTTTCTGGCATTGGCCGGCCGCGGCGGTTTGGCAAGGCGCTTCCAGTCTCATTGTGGGCTTTGCTCCTGCTGACACCGGCTTTCGTGTCGCTGGCGTCGGTTTCCTTCTACCCGATCATCAGCGGACTTTATCTCTCGCTCACCAACACCTCGCTGATCACCCAGGAGAACGAGTTCTCGGGCTTCTCCAACTATGTGCAGCTATGGGGTGACGCCCAATTCTGGAATGCCTGGTGGCACACGATGTGGTTCACTACGGTATCCACGATACTTGAGACCGTCATCGGGCTCGGCATGGCGCTCATCCTGTGCGAGGCCTTCAAGGGCCGCGGCCTGGTTCGCGCCGCCATGCTGGTGCCCTGGGCGATGCCCACCGTCGTCACCTCCAAGATGTTCGGCTGGCTGTTCGACGGCCAGAACGGCATCATCAACTATATCCTGCTGCATGCCGGGCTGATCGATCAGAACATCAACTGGTACGGCTCGCCCGACACGGCAATGATGACCATTATCATCGCCGATGTCTGGAAGACCACCCCGTTTATGGCGCTATTGCTTTTGACCGGGCTGCAGACCGTGCCCAATTCGCTGATCGAGGCGGCGCGCATGGATGGCGCAAAAGGCTGGACCACCTTCTGGTACATCCGTCTGCCGCTGCTGATGCCGACATTGCTGATCGCCGGCATGTTCCGCGCGCTCGACGCCTTTCGCGTCTTCGACCTCGTTTACGTGCTGACTGGCGGCGGCCCGGCCGATTCGACCGAAACGCTGTCGACGCTGTCCTACAA
>NZ_RZSW01000793.1:0-2058 GCF_003997375.1 Mesorhizobium sp. M5C.F.Ca.IN.020.29.1.1
CCCCGGCACATGGTTGATGAAGATCGTCAGTAGCGCTAGCGCGCGGAAGACATCGATGCGGGTATCCCGCTGGGTTGGCACATTGCTTGTCATGTTGGGTCGGTAATTCGTTGAACAAGGCAGGCCCAAACGGCCGTCGGTGAAGCGAAGATTCGGCGGTGAATGTTTCCTGCCTTTAACTGGCAAGTGCCCGAGAAAGATGACAACTTTCCGGTTTTCCGCGTCACAAATTAATTCAGGTATAAACATCGAAATCCCCGGTGGGGCTAAAACCGCGCGGCGAATTGTGGCGGCTGAGGGAAGGGCTGCTCGTTCGCGGACAAAGAAGCCGTACGCGCGATGGTGGCGTTGTACCGTTGATGCCAGACCTTCCGGATCGCAAAAAACTCAAAGAGCGGGATTAAAAACCTGCCATGCTCCGTAAACAGGACATGAGAGGGTCGATGCCACGCTTCGATATCATAGGACAGCTTGGTTCTCTGAGGCGCTACGCGCGTTCGCTGACGCGCGACAGCGCAGAAGCAGAGGATCTGGTGCATGACGCGCTGGTGCGTGCCTATGAGCGGCGCGGCACCTTCCGCTCCGGCGGGAACCTGCGCGCATGGCTGCTGTCGATCGTTCACAATGCTTTCATTGACGGTTTGCGGTCCCGCAAGTCCGAAGCGGCGCGCGTCGAGCAGGCCGGATATCTTATCGACGCCAGCGTGCAGGCTCCCCAGGAGCATTCCGTCCGGCTGGCACAGGTGCGCGAAGCTTTTTTCAAATTGCCGGATGAGCAGCGTTCGGCGCTGCATCTCGTCGCCATCGAGGGACTTACCTACAGCCAGGCGGCCGAGGCCAGCGGCGTACCGCTGGGAACGCTGATGTCGCGCATCGCCAGGGCGCGCGCTGCGCTCCGCGAGATGGAGGACAAATTGCCGGCACGTGCGAAAAGCCACCTCAAGATCGTGGGAGGCCCGTGATGTCCATGATGAGCGAACTGCGCGACCCGGTGACCGATGCCGACCTCGACGCCTATGTCGACGACCAGTTGGACGTTGCCCGCCGCATCGAGGTCGAGGCGTTTCTTTCCGCCCGTCCGGAGGCGGCCGCTCGCGTGATGTCCGACCTCAGGACGCGCGACGAACTGCGCGTGGCGCTTGCCGGGTCCAAGGGCATGGCGCGGCCGGCAACGGCCGACGCAGCACGGCGGCTGGAGCGGGGACTGGCCCGGGGTCGGGCCTTACGCACGTTGCAGCGGGCTTCGGCGGTCGCAGTGTTGGTGGCCGCGGGCTGGTTTGCGAACGGGATCGTCGGGCCGATATCGGTGACGAAAGTCGTCGCCTCGACCCAGCCGCCTGTCTATCTGGAGGAGGCGATCCGGGCACATAGGACGACGATCATGCGCGAGGCCATGTCATCCCAGCCCGAAGCGCCGGATTACGATGCGGACGAAATCCGCGCCGCCACGGCGATCGTCATGCCGTCGCTGCCGAAGGACTGGAAAGTCCGTGACGTGCAGATCTATCCATCGCAGTTCGGCCCGAGCGTCGAGATGGCTGTCGAAACAAGGGACCTGGGACTGGTCTCGCTGTTCGCGATCAGGCCCGGAACGTTCGACGTGGTCCAGCCGACCGTCGCCCCCTCGGGCGAAATTTCCTCGGCCTATTTCCAGATCGGCGAAGTTGCTTACGCAGTCGTCGCCCGACGCGGTGTCCGCGATCTCGATCGCACCGCAGAGACGCTCGCCAACACGCTTTACTGACCTCACAAAGGAGAACCCGCATGAATAACCCCAATCTAGGATACCGCACCGGCGTCGGGGCCCAAACCGGCGCCGTCTATGACGAAGGCCTCCGCCAGCACATGCTGCGCGTCTACAACTACATGGGAGTTGGCCTCGTCGTTACCGGCGTGATCGCCTTCGTGGTGGCTTCCACGCCAGCCCTCTACGTGCCGATCTTTTCCAGCCCGTTGAAGTGGGTGGTGATGCTGGCACCGCTTGCCTTCGTGCTGCTGTTCTCGTTCCGGATCCAGACGATGTCCGCGGCCGGCGCTCAGGCGATGTTCTGGGCATTC
>NZ_RZSW01000794.1:0-2043 GCF_003997375.1 Mesorhizobium sp. M5C.F.Ca.IN.020.29.1.1
CCGCGTCGCGGCCGAGATGGAGAATCTGCGCCGCCGTACCGCCCGCGATGTGCACGACGCGCGTGCCTACGCCGTTGCCAATTTCGCCCGTGACATGCTGTCGGTGTCGGACAATCTGCGCCGCGCGCTGGATGCGATTCCGGCTGAGGCCAAGGCGTCGGGCGATGCCGGCTTCAAGGCGCTGATCGAGGGTGTCGAGCTCACCGAACGCGCCATGCTATCGGCGCTGGAGCGGCACGGGGTGAAGAAGCTCGAGCCGGAAGGCGAGAAATTCGACCCGAATTTCCACCAGGCGATGTTCGAGGTGCCCAATCCGGATGTGCCGGCCAACACCGTGGTCCAGGTCGTGCAGCCAGGCTATTCCATCGGCGAGCGGGTGCTGCGGCCGGCCATGGTCGGCGTTGCCAAGGGCGGTCCCAAGCATGTGGCTGGTGAAGCGCCGGTCGAGCCAGGGCCGGTGAATGAGCAAGCTGAGAAGGATGCGTGATTAGGCGGTAAGGGAGTAGGGTACTAAGGGACTTGATAGAGGAGCCGTAGCAATCGTGCGGCTTCATGCTATTCATACTCCCCTATTCCCCACTCCCTTACTCCACCATGTCCTTGAACCCAATCGAGCTTCTCGACTATGCCGGCGTCGCCGTCTTTGCGGCGACCGGTGCGCTGGCCGCCTCGCGCAAACAGCTCGACATTATCGGTTACCTGTTCCTGGCCAGCGTCGCCGGCATCGGTGGCGGGACGTTTCGCGACGTCATCCTCAACGTGCCGGTGTTCTGGGTCGGAAACCGCGACTATGTGCTGATCTGCGCGGCGGTGGCGGTCTTGGTCTTCTTCAGCGCACACCGTGTCGAATCCCGCTACAAATTGCTGCTCTGGCTAGACGCCATCGGCCTTGCCGCCTTTTCGGTGATGGGCGCGGCCAAGGGGCTGGCGATCACCGGCTCGCCGGCGGTTTCGATCGTTACCGGCATGCTCACCGCCACCCTTGGCGGCATTCTTCGCGATCTGTTGACCGGGGAGCCTTCAGTGCTGTTGAGACCGGAGATCTACGTTACCGCAGCACTTGCGGGCGCCGCTCTCTACACGCTCGGCGATTTCGCCGGGCTGCCCCCGCTGGCCTCGGGCCTGGCAGGCTTCATGGCTGCTTTCTGCGTGCGTGGCGGCGCGCTCAAATTCGGCTGGGCCTTTCCGTCCTACAAGAGCAGGCCTGGTCGGCGACCGGAAGATATTCCATGAAATGAGAGCGGGTAGCGATAACAATCTGCAGCGAATTGGAGGAACTCCCGCTACTCGCTACTCGCTACTCGCTGGAATCTCAAGCGGCGAAGCGCTGGGCTTCCCCGCCATAATAGTTGACGTAGCGGGCGCCGATCTCTTGGACCGGCATCACCACGAACACGTCGACCGTCGAGAATTCGCGATCGATGACGCAGCCGTCGCCGATGCGCGCGCCGACGCGCAGATAGCCCTTGACCAGCGGCGGCATCGCCGCGATCGCGGCCTTGGCATTGACCGCCTCGATCGGCATCAAATCCATGGAACAATAGCGCCCGGCGACCGCACGCACGTCCCAGGCCGAATTCGTCCGGCAGTGATGGGCGAGATAGGTCAGCGCTTCGGCGTGTGCCGCCGGCACAGTGCCGTGGAACGAAGCGCAACCGGTCATCACGCCGATCCCGTAATGGTTGATATAGGCCCAAATACCTTGCCAAAGCGCCTCGATGGTGCGCTTCGAGCGGTATTCCGGCAGGACGCAGGAGCGGCCGAGCTCGAGGAAACGCTGGCCGGGGTGGCGGGCGATAAGATTGGTCAGCTCGAATTCGCCCTCGGAATAGAAGCCGCCGGCCGCTGCCGCGATTTCCTGCCGCAGCAGGCGGTAGGTGCCAACAATGCGGCGATGCTCGGGGCCGGACAGCGAAGTGTCGAAGACGAGCAAATGATCACAAAGCGGATCGAAATGGTCGGCGTCGCGGCGATCCTGCACCTGGAACAGGTTCTTCCTGGCGCCAAGCTCGTCATAGAACACCCGGTAGCGCACTTCCTGCG
>NZ_RZSW01000795.1:0-2043 GCF_003997375.1 Mesorhizobium sp. M5C.F.Ca.IN.020.29.1.1
GGAATGTCGCGTTTGTGAAGGATATCGCCGACCGAAGCGTGCCAGGCCGGATCATTCAAGGCAAAGCCGCAGCCGGCCAGGAAACCTAACCCGAGAATCAGCCAGGGACTGGCAAATCCCAGTCCCACAGAAATCATCAGCGTCGTTGATGCCAACGCTATCAGGCAGTGCCCCGCAAACATCACCCGTCGGCGGCTGAAATTATCGGCGATGGCTCCAGCGAGGATCGAAAGGAAGAACACCGTAATGTGGATGCAGCCTGGACGAGTGCAACCATCAGATCGGACGCTGAAATGGTTGCCATCAGCCAGCTGATGGCAACCGTTTGCACGAGCCACCCGAGGCTGGATATTTGGGTGGCCGTCCAGATCGAGCAAAACACTTGGTTTCGAAATGGAGCGAGCGTCGCTGAGATGGGCAGATGAGCGTTTGTTTCGGACTGCATGACGATCGCTTGCCTTCGAGGGGCCGGTTATTCAATTCACGGCTGCCACTACCGCCGTTACGATGTTGATCAATTGATTGGTAGGGGCAGACTTCTCGATTTAGGATGACAACATCGCAATGAAGAAGCCGTGCATGAGCTCGGTCACCTCCGCTCCGCTAGATCGGCCGACCAGTTCCTCGCGCCCCAGCAAGGTAGCCATGCCGATCGTCCTGCTCGAAAATAATCGCCGGCAAGGTCATCGCTCTCGCGTCACCGAACCAGCACCCATGGGGCTTGCCGGCGACTGATTTTTCGCATTGGGCCGGTTTTGCTAATGTCATTCGTGACCAATCCTGTTCATGGCCGTCGTACGGCTAAATTCCAATGACGAGGGCGCCTCCGCTGAGACCGGCACCCGCCGCCGAAAGGAGAATCTTTTCGCCGGGCCGAAACGCCTGCGCCCGATGGGCGAGCGACAATGAGAGCGGGATCGTCGCGGCGGAAGAGTTGCCGTATTCGGCGATTGTCTTGACGACAGCACCGTCGGCGATACCAATGTAGCGCCCGACGGCATCGAAAATGCGGGTATTAGCCTGGTGTGGCACGAACCGATCGATGTCTTGTGACTACATTCGGGCAGCAGAGAGCGCGTCCTGCGAGCAGCGAGACATCATCTCCACGGGCTTGGCGAAGGCTGGCGCACCGGGCGAGCGCGGTGTCGGTCGCCGCGGTTCGGCTTACGCCTACAACGTGAAGGAGTTGCGAAACAGCGAGAAAGCCGCGGCCGAGAATGCCGAGCGTGCCTACGAGCTGATGGTTCGGCATTGGCGGCCACGCGGGTCGAAGCGGCGCACGGACGCCACAAAAGAGGAACGTCTACAACGGCTGCGTGGCGGGCACTCTCATCCTCTCGCACCACTCTTTGCCACGTGGTCGTCCGTGCCGGGACAAATATAGCATAAGGAATGTGCGGGCACGACCGACGCCTCGGTCCGCTCTAGACTGGCGCCGTGCTCGACGCCGTCAAGGCGTGGCCTGGAAACCTTGCAGCCGGCCGTGCCGCCATCGCACCGGCCAGCCTTGACTGCGTCTCGACACGCTCGCACGGGAAATCCTGTAGACCGCGGCGAAGAACAGCTCACCTGAAGCCGAACAAAGAAACGCAAAGGAATCGAAAAAGCGAAATCACGCTTGTCGATGTCATCCGTCGAGTGCCGCTTGGCGCGGGGCTCCTTGGGGAAAGTCATGTAGGCAAGCACGTCGGGCTCGGCGTCGTCCATGATTGTCGCCAGCCTCGGTACCTTCGGCCGGATCTGGTCGGCGACGGCGCGCCATTGCGTGCTTGCGGCCTCGGGCGTTTCCTGGACGAAGGCGGTGGCGAAGAGCGGAGACGACGCGGCGCCCGCTCTTGCCGGCATGGGCCAGCACGTTCCTCATGAAGTGGACGCGGCACCTCTGCATGTCGCGCACAGCACCTTGGTGACGGCCGCCTTGATGCCTTCATGGGCATCGGAGACGACGAGCTTGACGTCGCGCAGGCCGCGGCGGGTCAGCTTGCGCAAGAACTCCGTCCAGATCGGCTCGGCCTCAGACGTGCCGACCTCCATTCCCAGCAC
>NZ_RZSW01000796.1:0-2043 GCF_003997375.1 Mesorhizobium sp. M5C.F.Ca.IN.020.29.1.1
ATTCATTTCCGTGAGAAGGCTGGCGAACTCGGTGTCGAGATCGTCATAGGCAGGCGCCGCCGGTTCGTCGTCATTGAAGTCGAGGTCCGGAATATCGAGGTCGTCCGCCAGCGCGACCACGCGCTCGGGCACATCGACCGTCTCGACATCGGGCATCTCGTCATATGCCGAAGACTGTTCGTTTTGCGCCGGCGCAGATGCCGCATCGGCGGCGCCGTCTTCGGCCGGCTCATCCTGATAGGACGGTGCCGTAGCCATTGGCGGTGTCGCTTCCGTGGTCTTCACCGAAGTCGTCGGCTGGGCTGCAAAGGCAGGCTGCGACTGTGCGACCGGCGTTACGCGGCTCCACGAACGGGCCGGCGTCGGCGGGGCGGAGGGTGCCGCCATCCAGCTGAGCGCATCAGCCGGATCCTGCTGGGAAGCGGCGGCCGCAACGTCATCGCCGTCGCCATGATCCAGACCGATGTCCTTGGCGAACGCGGTATGCAATGCGTCATCGTCGAAATCGACATCGGCCTGCCCGGCGGCATCTTCAGCGCTGAAATCCTGGCCCTCGAGCTCATCGAGGAGAACGCTATCGAGATCGGCGTCGTCGGCGGCGTGAACCGCGCTACTATCCGGCGACCCCAAAAGGTCTTGCTCGTCGAGGCTCCAGTCCAGTTCTTCGACGGGATTCGCTGATTTGACGGCGACCTTTTCAGTCGCGGCTACAGGGTGCCGAACCATAGCGGGTTCGTTGGCCGCGGAGGCCGCCACGGGGGCAGTCCGTGTGCGCATGGTGCCCAACAGCGCGTTCAGCTCGTCTTCGAGGCTCCGCTCGTCAGCGATGGGGGCTGGCGCCGCCGGCTGGACTACGGCGGCCGGCGCCGTCGGTTGGGCAGCAACGCCGGAGGCCTGCGCAACCGGCTTTTCGGCTTCCTCGGCAAGCGCGTCCTCCAAGCTCAGGTCAAAATCGGCGTCGAACGCATCTTCCGGGGTCTCGGCAGAAGGCTCGTGCTTGGCGACGATAGCCTCCGATTCGTCGATTTCTGACTGGTCAATTTCGACCGGTTCAGCCGTGCGAACGTCGAAATCCATGTCGACATCGACCATGACATCGTCGAAATGGCCGGCAAAGTCCTCATCGGACTCGTCCGAAACGGCCCGAACAGGCGCAGCAGGAGCTTCAACAGCGGCCTGCTCCATCGGCCCATGTTCGTCGAGCATCAACTCGTCTTCGAGCGAGCTTGCGACGGCATTGTCGAATTCGTCGTCGAAGGCGGGTTCGACGGACGGCGCGGAAACGTCGGCGGGTTCGGCAGCCTGCTCCATCGGCACGTGTTCTTCAAGCATCAGCTCGTCTTCGAGCGAGCTTGCGACCGCATTGTCGAATTCATCGTCGAAGGCGGGGTCGGCAGCCGGCGCGGAGATTTCGGCGGCTTCGGCAACCTGCTCCATCGGCACCTGCTCGTGGAGCATCAGCTCGTCTTCGAGCGAGCTTGCGACTGCGTTGTCGAATTCATCGTCGAAGGCGGGTTCGATGGCGGCAGTATTCTGTTCGGCCACGTCCGTCACGTCGTCGACCAGTAAATCCTGTTCGAGCGACGCGGCAAGCTCGTCGTTCCCAAGCTTGTCGTTCCCAAGCTTGTCGTTCCCAAGCTTGTCGTTCATTGGCAAATCGTCTTCGAATGGCGACACATCATCGAGCGAACTGGCAAGCGCATCGTCGAAATCGTCATCGAACGCAGCTTCAACAGCCGGCGCGGATGCTTCGGCAACACCAGAACGCGAGTCGTCGGCAGCAACGGCATGAGCGATTTCGTCCGTCGCATCGTCGTCCAGCAGTAAATCCTGTTCGAGCGACGCGGCAAGCTCGTCGTTCCCGAGCTTATCGTTCCCGAGCTTGTCGTTCCCTGCCAAATCGTCTTCGAAAGGCGACACGTCTTCGAGCGAACTGGCAAGCGCATCGTCGAAATCGTCATCGAACGCAGCTTCAACGGCTGGCTCGGATGCTTCGGCAACACCAGAACGGGCGTCGTCGGCAGCAACGGCATAGGCGGTTTC
>NZ_RZSW01000797.1:0-2037 GCF_003997375.1 Mesorhizobium sp. M5C.F.Ca.IN.020.29.1.1
CGGGTGCGCTGTTTCATGTTGGTGGCGGCGACGACACCGAGATAGACCGGCAGCGGCATTCTTATTTTCGTCTGCTTGCCCTTGGGATCCTGCACCACCAGCGACGAAATATTGTAGCCTTCGCCCTCAAGCGCGTTCGCGATCACGATCTTCGAGGCCCAGCCTTCGCCATATTCCGGGACCAGTTCGCGGATGAAGGCGTCGCGACGCTCATAGCAGCCCATGGCGCGCAGAGCCGGCCCGATATCCTCCACAATAGCCTCGACACCGAAATTGTCGGCGACAAGGCGGCCGAGCCGCAGACTTTCCGGATCGGAATCGTTTTCCGGCATGAACAGACACAATACATTCTGAGGCCCGACGGCTCGCGCGGCCAACGCCACCGAAACGCTTGAATCGATCCCACCCGAAAGACCGAGCGTGAGACCCCGCTTGCGAATACCACGCAACTGCTGGCGCAAAGCGGTGACGATCCTGTCCGTTTCGGCGGCGGGGTCGATCGCCAGGGCCTGCGCCAGAATGGTCTGGGCGTCGTCGCTGGGGCGAACACTCATTGCGCGACCTCCATCATCTCTGCAGCAAGCCGGCGGCTGACCTTGCCCGTATCCGTTTTTGGTAATTCCGAGCGGAACTCGATGACCTTGGGGACCATGAAATCCTCAAGATGACGTGCGCAGTGGCGCATGACATCCTTTTCGCTTAGCTTCGGGTCCGAGCGTATCACGAGTGCGCCGATCGCATGCCCAAGCACCGGATCCGGCACGCCGACGACAACGGCCTCCGCGATGCCCGGATGGGCGTGAAGCACGGCCTCCACCTCCTTCGGGGCCACCTTCTCTCCCCGCGTCTTTATGATGTCGTCCTTGCGCCCGACGAAATAGAGAAAGCCATCCTCATCGGTCCTGAACAGATCGCCGGTATAGAGAACCTTCTCCCAAGGGTTTGGGCCAGGCCGCAGGGCCCGTTCGGTTGCTGCTTCGTTGCGCCAGTAACCCTGCATGACGTGCGGTCCGCGAATGACCAGTTCACCCGCTACGCCTGGCGGCACGCGTTGGCCCTGGTCGTCGACGACAAAGGCTTCGGTGTTCGGGATGGCTATGCCGACCGACCCCGGCCGGCGATCGAGCTCCTCGGGCGGCAGGTAGGTGCAGCGCTTGCATTCCGTCAGGCCATACATCGAATAGAGTCTGACACCGGGAAAAAGGAAACGCAGACGTTCTATGTGCGCCTGCGGCAGGGCCGCTGCCGTATTCGAAATGTAGCGAAGGCTGGGCAGAAAGCCCGGCGTCAGGTCACGCATCTGCAGGACCATCGCCGCCATAGTTGGCACGAGCGGAAGACCGGTGACGCCCTCCTCGCGGATACGTTCAAAGACTGCTTGAGGAAAAGCGAAGGACTTTTCGAGCACCAGCGTGGCGCCGAGCCTGACGGCCATCAGCAACTGATAGAGGCCATAGTCGAAGGCAAGGGGAAGAACATTCAAAATGATGTCGTCTGGCGAGTTGCGCAGATAGGTGGTGATCGAGTCCGCGGCCGCGTCGCAATTGCGGTGCGTCATCATCACGCCCTTGGGCCGGCCCGTTGAGCCTGAGGTGTAGATGAGCATAGCCAGATCGACGTCGATGCCGCCGTGGTCGATCTCACCGGCTTCGAGCGTCAGGCAGTCCGCTAGGGATGCAGCCCCTGCCGGGCATTGGCCATCGGTACCAGCGGTGGAAGCCACGAAGATGCCGGTCTCGCCGCTCGATCCGCACGCCTCGGCGACCACGGGCATCAGTTTTGCCTGCGTGAGGATCGCGGCAGCGTCGCAATCGGCGATGATGTAGGCGAGCTTTTCAGCCTTGGTGGATGAGTTGATCGGAGTGAAAGTCGCTCCTGCCTTGAGGACGGCGAAAATCGAAACCGCGGCCTCCCAGCAATTGTCCATGAAGATCAGGACCCGGTCGTTGCGCCTGACGCCATTCACAAAAAGGGCGGCGGCCAGGCGACTCGAAAGATCGTCCAGTTCTTCGAAGCTCAGCCTTTTGTCTTTGGTGA
>NZ_RZSW01000798.1:0-2032 GCF_003997375.1 Mesorhizobium sp. M5C.F.Ca.IN.020.29.1.1
ATCGTGAGCGGGCCCGCATCACCCGGCCAGGCCGCAGCACGCCTCGCCAACAAGCGCGGTGCTGCCCGTCTGGCCGCAGTGCAGGCGCTCTATCAGATGGATGTGGCCGGCAGCGGCGTCTTCGAAATCACCGCCGAATATGAGGCATTCAGGCTCGGCAAGGAAGTCGACGGCGCGCTCTATCGCGAGGCGGACGCACAATGGTTTCGCGCCATCCTCGCCGGCGTCGTCGAGAACCAGAAAACCATCGATCCGGTCATCCGCCAGGCGCTGACCGAGGACTGGCCGCTGTCCAGGCTCGATTCGACGCTGCGCGCCATATTGCGCGCCGGCGTCTACGAACTGATGAAGCGAGAGGACGTGCCGGTGGCTGTCATCGTTTCGGAATATGTCGACATCGCCAAGGCGTTTTACGAAGAAGACGAGCCGAAGCTGGTCAACGCGGTGCTCGATCGCGTGTCGCGCCGGGTGCGCGGCGAAGGGCGTGGCAAGGACGCTTCATGACGGCCGTCGCTATCGCCGAGGCTGGCAAGGAAGCGCGCCGCACGGCGCTCATTCTTGCCGCTTCGCAGGCGATTATCGGTTCGGCCGCACCGATCGCCATTTCCGTGGGCGGGTTGGCCGGACATTATCTGCTTGGCTCCGACAAGTCTCTGGCGACCGCACCGATCACCGGCTTCAACGTCGGCGTGGCGCTCGGCGCCTTGCCGGCCGCCGCCATCATCCGCCGGCTCGGCCAGCGCGACGGCTTCATGACCGGCACGATCGTCACTGCGCTCGGTGGTCTGATCGCCACGCTGGCGCTGTTTCAAGCCAGCTTTTGGCTCTTCGCCTTCGGCCTGCTGGTGATCGGCATCGGCGGTGCCTTCGTCCAGCAATTCCGCTTCGCCGCCGCCGACAACGCGCCTTCTGAATTCAAGGCGCGCGCCATTTCCTTCGTGCTGGCCGGTGGCATCGTCACCGCCATCCTTGGGCCGCAGATCGTCATCTTCACCCGCGAATTGTTTGCGCCGGTGATGTTTGCCGGCTCGTTCGCGTCGATCCTGGGGCTGGCAGCTGTCGGCGCCGCCATCCTGTCGTTCCTGCGCATCCCGGCCAAGGCAGCCGGCAAGGTGGAAATCGCCGACAGCGATGCGCGGCCGCTCTCCGAGATCGTCACAAGGCCGCGTTTCGTGGCGGCGCTGTTTTGTGCCGTCGGCAGCTACGCGCTGATGAGCTTCGTCATGACCGGCGCACCGCTCGCCATGGTCGGCTGCGGCCTGTCGACGGACGACGCCACGCTCGGCATTTCCTGGCATGTGATGGCGATGTTCGCGCCGAGCTTCTTCACCGGCTCGCTGATCTATCGCTTCGGCGCCGAACGGATCGTCGCAACCGGACTTGTGTTGCTCGTCGGCTGCGCAGTGGTGGCGCTGTCGGGCTTGGCACTGTGGCAGTTCTGGACGGCGCTGATCCTGCTCGGCCTCGGCTGGAATTTCGGCTTTATCGGCGCCACTGCCATGGTCGCCGACAGCTACCGGCCATCCGAAAAGGGCAAGGTCCAGGGTTTTCACGACTTCGTCCTGTTCGGCTCCGTCGCTTTCGCATCGCTGATGTCGGGCACCGTCTACAACGCCTGGGGCTGGGAGATGCTGAACTGGGTCATCTTCCCGGTGACGGTGCTGTGCTTCGTGGCACTGGGTGTGTTGAAGATGACAAGCGCGCGGCCGACCAGCACATGACCCCGAACCGAAGGTTCGCTTCGGCGAAATCGGAATCGATTTCGCTGGGGATCATGCGCAAAATCAAAAGTGCTACAGCGTCCTTTGCGCGTCCAAGCAGACGCGCGGCGTTGTAGTGACATGACGATGTCGGGACGAGGCAGCCGCGAGCTCACCCGCTTCCGAACAATTATTGCGCCCATGCCCCTTCTTATGAAACCGTGTACCCCGACGGAGCATTGAAGCCATGCTGATATGCGGCAGCCGTAGTCCGGTTCTCAGCAAGGGATTTGTGAAATGTTTTCAGTCAAGGTTTTGGCCGGCGCGGCTCT
>NZ_RZSW01000799.1:0-2030 GCF_003997375.1 Mesorhizobium sp. M5C.F.Ca.IN.020.29.1.1
AACATTCGGAGCCGGCCGCAGCCACCATGCAGACTTATGATTTCATCGTCGTCGGCTCCGGCTCGGCCGGCTCGGTCCTCGCCGAACGGCTGTCCGCCTCCGGCCGCTTCTCGGTGCTGGTGCTCGAGGCCGGCGGCACCGATCGGCGCTTCTACGTGCAGATGCCGCTTGGCTACGGCAAGACCTTCTTCGACCCAGCGGTCAACTGGAACTACAAGACCGACCCGGATGCCGGGCTCGACAACAACACCGATCACTGGCCGCGCGGCAAGCTGCTCGGCGGCTCGAGCTCGATCAACGCGATGGTCTGGATCAGAGGCGCGCGCGAGGATTTCGATGCCTGGCGAGATGCCGGCAATCCCGGCTGGAGCTACGACGATCTGCTGCCGGCCTTCAAGGCGCTGGAGGACAATGAGGCCGGCGCCGACCAATGGCGCGGCATCGGCGGCCCACTGCACATCACCGACTGCTCGACCGCCGTCCATCCGCTAACCAAGCGCTACCTGGCGGCCGGTCAGCAAGCCGGCCTGCCACTCAATCGCGATTTCAACGGTGCCGTTCAGGAAGGCGTCGGCATCTACCAGATCACCACCAGGAACGGCCGCCGCATGTCGGCCGCCCGCGCCTTCCTGCGCCCGGCGATGAAGCGCAAAAACGTCCGCGTCGAGATGAATGCGCTGGCGACCAGAATCCTTTTTGAGGGCAAGCGTGCCGTTGGCATTGAGTACCTGCAGAACGGTGAGACGAAGACTGCCCGCGCCGGTCGCGAAGTCATTCTGTCGGGCGGCTCGATCAACTCGCCTCAATTGCTGCAGCTTTCCGGCATCGGTCCCTCGGCGCTCCTTGGAGCGCTCGGTATTCCCGTCATTCACGCCAATGAGAATGTCGGCGCCAACCTACAGGACCATGTCGGCATCAACTACACGTATCGGGGCAGGCTGCCGACACTCAACCAGATCCTGCGGCCGTGGTGGGGCAAGCTCATGGTCGGCATGCAATATGTCCTTTTGCGCTCGGGCCCGCTGTCGCTGTCGATGAACAATGCCGGCGGCTTCTTCCGCACCGACCCGGCGCTTTCACGGCCCAACATGCAGCTTTATTTCCAGGCATTCTCGACCGTCATCCCGAAGAGCGGCGAGCGTCCGATCCTGACGCCCGACCCGTGGCCGGGCTTTTCCATCGGCCTGTCCAACTGCCGTCCATCGAGCCGTGGCGAGATCATGATCCGCTCCAGCAATCCGCGTGACTATCCGAAGATCGTCGCCAATGCCTTTTCGACCGAAGCGGACGTCGCCGAAATGCTGGCGGCTGTGAAGTTCGTCCGGAAGATCGCCGCCATGCCGGCGATGGCCGACATCATCGAGGACGAGGTTTTGCCGGGCCCATCAATCAAGTCCGACGCGGATCTCATTCAGGATTTCAGGAAACGTTCGGGCACTGTCTACCACCCGGTCTCGACATGTCGCATGGGACCGGACGCTGCGCGCGCCGTCGTCGACCCGCGCCTGCGGGTTCACGGCCTCGCCGGCTTGCGCGTCATCGATGCCTCGATCTTTCCCGATAACATCACCGGCAACACCAACGCCGCCTCGATCGTGACCGGATGGAAGGGTGCCGAACTGGTTCTGGAGGATCAAAAATGAAAATCACCGACGTAAAGACCTGGGTTGTCGGCAATCCGCCGCCCGGCATCGGCGGCAAGTATTTCATCTTCGTCAAGCTCACCACCGACGGCGGCGTGGTCGGCTATGGCGAGGCCTACAACGCCACCTTCTCCGCCCACGTCACCGCAAGAATGATCGAGGACATGGCCGAGCGCTACCTCATCGGCCGCGATCCGCACGACATCGAAAACTTCTTCCGCCGTGCCTATTCGTCCGGCTTCACCCAGCGCCCCGACGTGTCCGGGATGGGCTGTTTTTCGGCGCTCGAAATCGCCTGCTGGGACATTATCGGCAAGGAGGCCGGCAAGCCGGTCTACAAGCTGCTCGGCGGGCAGGTGCACGAAACGCTGCGTTCCTATACTTACC